>JAGANG010000023.1 GCA_017624275.1 Spirochaetales bacterium
ACAACTATGGTTTTCTTTGCAGATTTTCTGAAAGAAAATCGAAAAGAATAACCGTTTACATGAACTGTAGGTGAGTTTGCAACGCAAACGAACGAAATGTTTTCGCAAGAAAACATCAAGTGAATGTAAACATATATATATATATGAGATACTAAAATAATTCAGCATGACGGGAACTATTTGTAAGAGTCTTAAACAACTGTTTGTAAGAGTCTTAAACAACTATTTGTAACACTCTTGAACATACTACATCGTTCGACTAATTAAATGTTATAGACATAAAAAAAGAGGCTGCCAAAATGACAGCCCCCGTATTAACTAAAATTATTTAGCTTTGTAATGAGTGTGAAGCAATTCATGAGATTTATGTCCCAAAGGTTCACCCAAGAATTCTTTATATAAAGTCTTGATTGATTCATTTTCATGAGATTTTCTCACTGCTTTTCCTGCATCTTCTGCATAGATAGCTTCCATTCTCTTGTTAATAATTTCAGAATTTCCGTGATGATATGGTTGACCGCCACCGTTAATACATCCGCCAGGACAAGCCATAACTTCTACTGCATGGTAGTTAGCTTCACCATTTTTGATTTTTTCAAGAATCTTTCTTGCGTTACCCAATCCTGAAACTACAGCTACATTAAGTTCTAAATCACCTACTTTTACAGTAGCTTCTTTTGTTCCTTCCAAACCACGAACTTCTTTGAAATCTACACAGTCAAGAGTTTTACCTGTGATTTTTTCATAAGCAGTACGCAATGCAGCTTCCAATACACCACCTGAAGAAGCAAAAATATCAGCTGCTCCGGTAGCTTCACCCATTGGATCTTCAAACGAATCTTCCGGCATATCATTCAAGTCGATACCTGCACTCTTAAGCATTTTAGCAAGTTCTCTTGTAGAAAGAGAATAATCAACATCTGCAATGTTATTAACTGCAAGTTCATCTCTTGAACATTCATATTTTTTAGCAAGACAAGGCATGATAGAAACTACTACCATATCTTTTGCTTCTTTACCGATTTTTTGTGCATAGTAAGATTTAGCAATTGCACCAAACATTTGTTGAGGTGATTTACAAGATGACGGAAGATTTAACATATCAGGGAACTGACTTTCGATAAAGTTAATCCATCCCGGACAGCAAGATGTTAAAATAGGAAGATTTTCACCTTTTGTTACACGTTCAATCAATTCTGCTGATTCTTCCATAATAGTCAAGTCTGCACTGAAATCTGTATCAAATACAGCATCAAAACCAAGTTTCTTCAATGCTGCAGCAAGTTTTTTAGTAACAGAAGTTCCGGCAGGCATACCGAATTCTTCACCGATTGCAACACGAATTGCAGGTGCAACTTGTACAACTACAGTTTTGTTTTCATCATTGATTTCATCCCATACATCGTTGATGTATGATTTTTCTGTAAGAGCTCCTGTAGGACAAACAGCCACACACTGTCCACAGAATGTACATTGTGTATTAGAAAGCGGTCCCATTTCAGCCGGACTTACAACTGCTTGGAATCCTCTTCCGAATCCTGTCAATACACCTACAGTTTGAACTTTACTACAAACAGTTTCACAACGACGACACATTACACATTTAGCCGGGTCACGAATAATTGAAGGACTTGATGTATCAACATCATAATTTGATTGTTCAAATCCTTTGTAAGTATTTACATTGATTCCGTATTCATTAGCTAAAGATTGTAAATCACAAGCTGTAGATTTGTCACAAGTTAAACAATCAAAAGGATGATCTGAAAGCAACAATTCTAAAACTTTTTTTCTTGCACTTAAAACTCTCTTTGAGTTTGTTTTAATTACCATTCCTTCCATTACAGGAGTAGCACATGCAGGAGCAAGATTTCTTCTGCCCTCTACTTCTACCACACAAACACGGCAAGACGCATTTGTATGCTCAACATTTACCGCATGTAAATTCATATGGCATAATGTCGGAACTTTTATATTTAGTTTTTTAGCAGCAGCAAGAATAGTAGAACCTGCCTCAACCGCTACTTTTTCTCCATTTATAGTAAGATTTACTAACGCCATGTTTTACACCCCCTTAATTTTTTACAATTGCATTGAACTTACATTTTTCAATACAAGCACCACATTTAATACATTTTTTAGTATCAATAACATGTGGTTCTTTTACAGTTCCGCTAATTGCACCTACAGGACAAACTCTTGCACAAGCAGTACATCCTTTACACTTATCAGCAATAACTTCATAAGTTACAAGTTTCTGACATACACCTGCTGGACATTTTTTATCCTTAACGTGAGCTAAATATTCATCTTCAAAATATTTCAATGTACTTAAAACCGGATTTGGAGCTGTCTGACCTAACCCACAAAGAGATGTATCTCTGATTGTTTCTGCAAGATCTTTCAATTCTGCCAAATCATCTTCAGTTCCGTTACCGTTAGTAATTTTTTCCAAAATTTCCAACAATCGTTTGTTACCTACACGACATGGAGTACATCTTCCGCAAGATTCATCTACTGTAAATTCAAGATAGAATTTTGCAATATTTACCATACAATCTTTTTCACTCAATACAATCATACCACCGGATCCCATCATAGAACCGATTTCAAGTAATGATTCGTAAGTAATAGGAGTATCAAGATTTTCTTTTGTAATACATCCACCTGAAGGTCCACCTGTTTGAACAGCTTTAAAATCAAGTCCACCGGTAATACCGCCACCGATTTCGTAAATGATTTCACGTAAAGTTGTTCCCATAGGAACTTCAACAAGACCAACATTGTTAATCTGACCGGAAAGAGCAAATACTTTTGTTCCTTTTGATTTTCCTTCACCGATAGCTGCAAATGCTGCTGCACCGTTTAAGAAAATCCAAGGAATATTAGCGTAAGTTTCTACGTTATTAACAACACTTGGTTTTTCCCACAAACCGCTTACTGCAGGGAAAGGAGGTTTTGTTGTAGGCTCTCCACGGCATCCTTCGATAGAATGAATCAATGCAGTTTCTTCTCCACAAACAAATGCACCGGCACCAAATTTTAATTCCAAATCAAAATTAAATCCTGTACCTAAAATGTTTTCACCTAACAATCCAAGTTCTTTAGCTTGTTTAATTGCAATTTCAAGACGTTCGATTGCCAAAGGATATTCAGCACGAATATAAACAAAACCTTTGCTGGCTCCGATTGCATAAGCACCGATAGCCATAGCTTCGATGATAGAGTTAGGGTCACCTTCCATTATGGATCTATCCATAAATGCACCCGGGTCACCTTCATCCGCATTACAAAGAATAAATTTCTCAGGATTGTTTTCTTTTGCTGCGAATCCCCATTTCAAACCTGTAGGGAATCCCGCACCACCTCTACCACGTAAACCGGAATCTGTCATTTCTTTAATAACTTCTTCTGGAGTCATAGAAGTTAAAACTTTTCCTAAAGCCTGATAACCTTTGTTAGCTATATATTCAGTAATATCTTCTGGGTCAATGATTCCACAGTTACGCAATGCAATACGCATTTGTTTTTTGTAGAAAGACATTTCGTGCTGTGTTTGAACTTTCTTTTTTAATGTAGGTTCTTCGAACAAAAGACGATCGATTACATTACCTTTTACTAAATGTTCATCTACTATTTCTTCTGCATCAGCAACTTTTACTTCTACATAGAAAACGTCATCAGGGAAAACTTTTACGATAGGTCCTTTTGCACAGAAACCGAAACATCCGGTTTGAGCTACAGATACTCTGTCTTCCAATCCCTTTTCTTTTACTAATTGCTGCAATCTTTCAAGTAACAATTTACTTTCAGATGCATGACATCCGGTACCGCCACAAACCATAACTTGACGTTTTTGTTCTTTATTTTCAGTTTTCAAGCGGTTATCTAAAAGATGTTCATTTTCTTTATATATTGATAATAATTCATCAAAAGAAGCTATTTTTTTTGCCATAAATCTTATTCCCCCTTCGCATATTCATCAATAATGCCTTGAACCTGCTGTGGAGTCACACGTCCGTAAACTTTTCCGTTTACCTGAACTACCGGTGCCAATCCACATGCACCAACACAACGTAAAGCATCTATTGAAAATTTCATATCAGATGTAACTTCACCCGGTTTAATTTTCAGAATACGCTCAAATTCATCAAGAACTTTTTGAGCTCCCTTTACATAACATGCTGTTCCCATACATACACTGATTTGATATTTTCCTTTAGGAAGAGTAGTAAAGTAATTATAAAAACTAATTACTCCTGATACTTCAGAATGGTGAATAAAAAGTTTCTTTGCAATATACACCTGCAATTCTTCAGGAAGATAACCGAAAATATGTTGTGCTCTGTGAAGCACCTGGATTAAAAAACCTTTTCTTCTCGGATCATCCTTTTTAATTGAAAGACTGTCGATAAAGTTGTCCAGTTCCTGATATAAGTTAGCTGGCAACGTTCCTTTTTTACAACATTGTTCCAAAACAAACCTCCTTCTTTTTGGAATCGAAAGTCATATTACATTAATTCAACTTTTATTTCAATGTTAAAGCTCTTTTTGTGAATAAATTAATTTTTTTTGAGAAAAACATCTAAATTTTATTATTTAAAGTGCAACACCAACATGCGAATTTATCAAAAAATATATTTATAATCAAAGACTTGCATTTTATCTTGAAAAAGTTTACATGCCAGGAATCAATAAAAATGAATTCAAAGGATTTTCATATGGGTAGAATTTTGTGTATTGATTACGGAGACTCACGAATCGGGATAGCGACTACCGATGAATTACAAATCGTTGTTTCACCGCTTACGACAGTTGCAAATAATAACAGTTATATGGAAGAAATCCTGACAATTTGCCGAGACAAGGAACCGGAATCGCTTGTTATCGGAATGCCTTACGGAGAAAACGGAGAAATTGGTCCGGCAGCAAAAAAAATTATCGATTTCTCAAAAAAACTCATTTCTGCATTGAAAAAAAATAAAATTATAACACAATGCTATTGGCATGATGAAAGATACACTACAAGAGATGCTCATGAAACGATGAGAAATATCGGAGTAAAGAAAAAACGCAAAATGGCAGTTGTAGATCAAATCGCTGCATGCAACATATTAAGAGCATTTATGGAAACAAGTGAGCGACATCGTGAAAAAATAACACCAGAAAGGTTGGCTGAATATGATAAAAATTGAATTCCTTCAAGCTGAAGATTTACTGTTAGACTCTTTCAAACTCGGTAAAAAACTTTATGACAATGGCTTTATCCCTACTCATGCAATAAGTTTATGGCGAGGCGGTACTCCCGTAGGTCTGGGTGTAGATAATTTTTTCAGATTAAAAGGTCATTTTATTACCCATACAACTGTTGCTACAGCTAGCTACAGTGGAATAAACTCACAAGACGAAATAATCATAAAAGGCTTGGAACATCTTATTCAACGTATTTCTAAGGAAGATAAATTATTAATTATCGATGATATTTATGATTCCGGCGAAACAATTAACGCTCTTATTAATACCATAAAAAAAATGGCACGGGCAAATACACCGGAAACAATAGTAGTTGCGTGTGTTTATAATAAAATTCGAGAACGCCGAATCTCATTACCGATTACTTCAGTTACCGACAAAGAAAATCATTGGATTAGTTTTCCGCATGAGATTTCAGATTTGTGCTTTCCTGATGACCCGGAAGAAAATAAGCTGAAAGAAAAATCTCAAACATTATTTGATATTCTTCATGAAGATGAAATGTTTCCAGTTACAGAAATTTCTCAAACATCAGAATCTCCGTTTATTTTCCCTAAAACGCTTCTTGAAGATTCATTAAAGCTGGGAGCAAATATTTATCATGATGGCTTCATTCCTGATTTTATAATTGCAATCTGGAAAAACGGTATTTGTACCGCAATACCTGTCCATGAATACTACAAATACAAATTAAAAACATCCGGAAATAAACATAAAGTTCCGGATCATATAGCAATAAATACAGATATATCACCGGCTTCATTTAAATCTAACGTTATCGGTATTTCATATCTGGAAGAAAACATTAATGCTGATGATAAAATTTTATTGATTGATACGGTATTCCATACAGGAAGATTAGTTAATCAAACTATAGAAAAACTGAAAGAAACATTAAGACGTAATCTTACTGTAGAAAATATAAGAGTTGCAGCGTTATATTATTATCCGAAATCAGATATTACTCAAACAGAGCAGCCTTACTACAACAAACCGCATTATTATCTACACAAAATAAATCAAAGCGTAATATTGCCGCACGAGATTCACAAATTGCAGCATCCTAAAAAATGGTTGGATAAAAATTGGAAAGACTTAGGCGATGTAATTTTCGACGAATAATAAATGTGGGGCTGTACTATTTGTGACAGCCCCATATTTATTTTAACTGTTATAATAACCCGACAATTGGCGGAATAAAGTTTCGCTTATTTTGGAATTGGAATTTTTTGCCATATTAGTTGCGTATTCATCATATAGAAAATCAGTGAAAATTTCTTCTGTCTGTCCGCCATCAATCAATTTTGTTTTATTGATAGTTTTTTTCATAGCATTAAGCATTTGTTTCCACAACAAACTTTCCATTTCCACACAGCTGTCATAAAGTTTTGCTTCTTCTTTAGTCAATTTATTTTTGTCGACTTTGCCGCTTGACTCCCCGGCTTTTATCAAAAGGTCTTCAAATTTTCTGTTTCCTTTTTGTATTGCCTGAGCTTTAGCATCTAATTCTTTTGATTTCATCCCGATTTCTCTTGAACGAAAATCACTGTTGTAAATTGACGTAAGTCCTAGTGATGTTAATTGATTTGCCATATTTTTTCCCCATCCCTTTTATTGAACAATCAATTTTGCATTTAAAGCACCGATTTGATGAATTGCTTCAAGTAATGCTACAATTTCATCAGTTGAAATTTTAGTTTGATTTAACATTTCAACAAGTTCATCCACTGTTGTTGCTTTTATTTTAAAATTACTGTCGTTCTTTTTTCCTTTTTTACCGACATTCACCGAAACACCGGCAGTAGAAACAGAACATTCTTGAATCACCACATTACCGCCGGAAACAATCATTCCGCTTTTTTTATCAATTACTACTGCCGCAGAAAAATCCGGAGTAATAGTCAAAAGTTCTAATTGTGACAAAAATGAAATAGGATCTTTTTTACTCTCTTCATCAAGTGTAATTTCAATCAATCCGGCATCAACTGCTTCGGCATTTAAATTACTGTTCATATCTATAATTGCTGTTCGTATAGCATTGGCTGTAGTGAAATCCGGTTGTTTAAGGCTGAGACTTAATTTTCCGTCATTAATAAAATCACTTACAATATTTTGTTCTATCAAAGCTCCTGACGGAATAGCTCCCGTTGATTCTGTTCCGCTGCCTTTTTTACCTGTAATCAAACGCCCGCCGGCTGCCGCATAGATTTTACCGTCAGCACCTTTTAACGCAGTTTGCAACAAGATTCCGCCTTCGAGAGATTTTGCATCACCTATAGAACTTAATGATACATTTACACTGTCACCTACACGCAAAAAACCATTTACTTTTGCTGTTACCATAACGGCTGCCACATTTTTACTTTTCAAATCATCTTCCGACAATGAAAAACCGTAATTTTCGGTAAGATTATGAAGCATTTTTCTGGTCAATCCGAATTTGTCAGAATCGCCTTTTCCTGATAAACCGACAACCAACCCTATTCCGGTAAGCTGATTTTCACGTATTCCGCAAATTGTCACTATATCTTTTATACGTACCGCATCTGCTGCAAAAATTGAAATAACAGAACAAATCAACATTACAAAAATAACGCCGTTTTTTTTACTAATGTATTTCAACATACAATTCTCCTTCCGACTGTCCACGTCTTAAATAACCATTAAATTTCTTTTTATCTTCAGTTTCCACCAAAATTAATTTATCTGCAAAACCATCACTGCTGGCTGTTACTCTCATTCGCAATTCAATTCCGCCGTTATTCATTACAGCTACAAGTTTTTCACCGGAGCAAATATCCGGAAGACGACGAATCTGTTCCATACTAAGTATTTCACCACCGCCGACATCTTGTTTAAATACATAACTTGCAGAATCCAATAAAGATAAATCCGTAATTACAGACTCTCTGTTTTCAAACAGAGTAATGTCGCTATATTTTTTTATAAATTTATCTTCTTTTAACAAATCGTCTTTTCTTAACTTTACTTTAGAAAGATAAATCCATGAATACAATTTTATATCCAATTGAGTCTTAACTTTTTTTCCGTCAAGAAGAACAACAAGATTTCGAAACTTATCGATATCTTTCAACCCATGTTTTACCTTTGGCAATTGCCAAACAATCTTGTCGTATTCCAAATTCAGATTGCATTTAGGAATCGTATTTTGTACCGTAATTTCTAATTTAAATTGCTGATTATCAATGAATAATTCGATATGTTGTCGCAAACAGTCCAACGGAAGGCGATTATTTACAAATTGAACTTCCGGCTCTTCCTCTTCAGCTAATCGAGAAACCAAAACATAGTCGCCGGAAATAATAATATTGTAACCGTCAATTACGGACAATTTATTCATTATTTCTTCAGCCGTAATTTTTACCGTTCCGCCTTCTATCGTACCGAGAGCCATTCCTTTAAACGGAAAAGAAAGAGATTCTTCTATTATATTGTCAAGAAAAAAAACTTCCGAATCCTCGATAACTTCATAATGTTTCAATGTCAAATTTATCGTAGTCAAAGAAGTTTGAGACTGTGAAAACAGGAAGAAATTAAAATTAAAAATGGTTGTTATTACAAACAACCATTTTTTTATAAAGTCACGCATAATTGATTATCGTTTTAGATTTACGGCTGTATTGAGCATGCTGTCACTTGTTTGAACAGCTTTAGAATTCAATTCGTAAGCTCTCTGTGCAACAATCATGCTAACCATTTCTTCTACAACTTTTACGTTACTCATTTCGATAAAGCCGTGGTAAAGTTTTCCCATTCCGTCAAATCCAGGAACTCCGGCAATCTCATTACCGGAAGCTTCCGATGTTTTAAACAAGTTTCCGCCGATTGCTGTAAGTCCTGCCGGATTTACAAAACGATAAAGTTCGATATTTCCTACTTCGATTTGTTCATCACTTCCGCCGACTTTACATGTTACACGTCCGTCTTCACTGATTGAAAGTGAATCAATCTGGAAGTTTTCCGGTAAAACAATTTCCGGTACAAGGCGGTAACCGCTGTGATTTACAATCTGGCGATTGGCATCTATTTTCCATGCACCATCACGAGTATAAGCTTCTGTTCCGTCATACATTTGAACTTTGAAAAAACCTTCTCCGGCAATCGCCAAGTCAGTTTTTACTCCTGTACTTTGCGGAGCTCCTTGTTCAAAAATTTTCTGAGTTGAAGCTGTTTTAGAACCGAGTCCCACATGAATTCCTGTAGGATAGTTACTGATAGAGCTTGAAGGTGTACCTGCCATTCTTAAGTTTTGGTACAAAAGATCTTCAAATTCAGCTCTGGTCTTTTTAAAACCAGTTGTATTTACATTTGAAATATTGTTTGAAATTGTATCAATATTAAATTGTTGACTGTTCATTCCGCTGGCTGCGGTCCATAATGATCTAACCATAAGTAATGCTCCTTATCTATTAAAAAGTTTCGACTGTTAAAAAAAATAGTTAAGAAGATTTTTAATTGATTTTATATCGGACAATCAAACAGGCATAAAAAAAGGCACTTGGTATAAAATACAAAGTGCCGTACAAACAAATTAAATAAAATATTAACCGATAACAGCTAATATTTCTTCAGATTTAATAATAAGGTAATCTTCTCCGTTGATTTTAAAAGAAGTTCCTGCATATTTATCATACATAACATTATCACCGACTTTTACCGCAATTTTATCACTTTCACCGATGGCTGTTACTGTTCCTTCTTGTGTTTTTTCCTGAGAAGCTTGAGGTATAATCAAACCGCCGGAAGTTTTTTCCTCAGCAGCTTTTACTTTAATTAAAACTCTTTCTCCCAATGGTTTTACGTTCATTTGTATAACTCCTTTAATTTATAAAAATCATTTTTTTAATTCTGAAATCATTTTTAAGATTCCTAATGTTGAGATTTAAAATAATAATATCTTTCTCAATAGTCAAGAAAATATTTCCCTCAATATCAAATAAATCTGCGTATGGCAAAAAAATAATATTATTAAATATTTTTAATTGACGTTCCTTATTTTTTTATCTAACTTTTTGTCCATGAACTCGAAAATAAATTTTCAAAATGATTTTACTGTCTGTCTTGATGTCTTCGAAATAGCAAAAGTTTTATATTCACGAAAAGATTATGAGGAATGTCTTTCGTTTATTAACGAATCTATAGAAATGATGAATTTGACCAATTCAAGTCTTTTTTCGGACTTTTTGTCATTAACCGGAAACATCTTGTGGAAAGAATTTCATTATGAACAAGCTATAAATTTGTGGAGAAAAGCTCTGACATTCAATGCCGACAATCGTGCGGCTCAATTGTGTTTAAAACTTCTTGCAGACAGAAAAATCGATTACGGTAATGATTATCCGGAAATTACGCAGCAATATAAAAACACCGCCGCAGACAGCAATAATTCTGTTGATGAAAAATTTTCGGTTAAACTGAAGTCTGAATATTTATAAAAAACAGCGTTTATGCTAATATCAGGTGATTTTTTATACGGAGTTTTATAATGGAAAAAGAAGTTACTGTTATTATCGGCAGCCCGAATGACAAAGAACATTTGTTGCCGTTGGAAGAAAAATTAAATGAGCTTAATATTTCTTATTCTGTTGAAGTTTATTCAGCTCACAGAAATCTGCCTGAATTATTAGAATTTTTGAAAACTAATAAAACAAAAATCTATGTTACGGCTGCCGGACTTGCTGCCGCACTTCCAGGAGTTGTTGCATCACAAGTAAAAGAACCTGTTATCGGTGTGCCGATTTGTGTAGGAACTTTAAACGGAATAGATGCATTACTTGCGATATTACAAATGCCTAAAGGCGTTCCGATTGCTACAATGGGACTGGGCAAACAAGGAATGATTAATGCTGCTTTATTGTGCGGCAGAATTTTAAACAAATAAAAACAAAACAGCTGCTTTATAGCGAATAGGCAGCTGTTTTTTTATGGGACAAAATATGAAAAAGAAAAATTGTTTAATTGCATTAATATTTTTAACAGCTTTCAGTATTTCGGCTCAAACTTTTGATTATGAAAATCCGGAAGTCACAAGATTGTACATTTTCGGAATGATTTCGTTTTATGTAAAATACGAGATGTATTGCAGTACCGAAGCTGTGGGATATTTTAAATATCCGGCACTTGTAAACGGCGAAGAGTACTTTTTCACTTATGAAGGCAAACAATTTTATGACCAATCATTATTTGACGAAAACTTTTATATTTACCGTGCTCCGTTGCCCGCAAATCTGTGGACAAACAGTCGAGGCGAACTTATGTTATTCCGCAAAGCTTTTGCACCAGTAACAGATGCCGACCGGAAAGCATTGAACTTTCCGTATGGATACGCTCGAGATTTTAAGTGATATGAATACATATTTTTAAATTAAAAATAAAAAATTGTATTTATAAAAAAACTTATGTATAACTATTCCCATGAAAAACAATAAACGAGATAGTAAAGTAAAGCAATTACGAATTTTGCAAATCGACCAGATGATCAGAAGCGGAACATATCCAAATGTTCCGGAAATGAGAAAAAAATTTGAAGTTTCTCGAAGTACAATAATGCGAGACTTAGAATTTTTACACAACAGGTACAAAGCTCCGCTTGCTTATGACATAAAGCGTAAAGGTTATTATTATACCGATGACTCTTTTTTTATAAAAAACATGACGCTTTCCGAAGGCGACCTTTTTACAATCACAACTATTATTCCCCTATTGGAAGAATACAAAAATACTCCGCTTGAAGCTTCATTTAAAAAAATTTTTAGCAGAATTGTCGACTTGTTGCCGGAACAAATCCAAGTTGATTCCCTTTTTGATATAAACAAATTTACTTTTATAAATGACCCGCTTCCAAAGATTGATGAAACTATCTTTAAACAAATATTTGATTCTGTCGGATTAAAAAAAACCTTGGAATTCGGATATCGTTCTATGGGTAAAACAAATTACACAACCAGACAATTTGACCCATATAATATTCTTTGTCAAAAAGGGAATTGGTACGTAATAGGTTATTGTCACAAACACAATGATATTACAGTGTATTCTTTTTCAAGAATGAAAAACGTCAATATTACCGATAAAGATTTTTCCATAAAAGAAGGCTTCGACATAAAAAATCACATTGATCCGGAATTCGGTATTTGGAATTGTAACGGTATTGAACAGAAAAAAATAGAACTTTTATTCTCTCCTAAAATCAGTACATATATCCTGGAAAGAATTTGGCACTCCAATCAAGAATGTCTCCAAAACGAAGATGGTTCGGTATACTTGAGTTTTTGGTCAAATCAATTAAAAGAAACATTATTTAGAGTGTTACGTTTTGGATCTGCCGTTGAAGTTCTTAATCCACCGGAACTGAGAGAACTCGTAATAGAAGAAACAAAGCAAATGATGGAAAAATACAAAGTAAATTAATAAATAAAGGAGACTTTTTAGTCTCCTTTATTTATTACAGCCTCAATCACAAGCTTATTTCTTTTGCAAAATAACAGGCTTGTTTATGTAATCATTTATTTGAATCAAAGCATTACGAAAATCTAAATAATCACTGACCGGAATATTAGTTCCGTTTCTCGAATATGTATTCTCATAATAAATCACATTCTTTTCCTGTTTAAAACTTCCTTTATAAGTTAAATACGGCGATTCAATAACAAGCTCTTCCGGAAGCCCGATAATTTCCATTCCTGCAGGAACTACAATTTTCCCCTTGTGAGTTTTCTTTAATACAGAATCAAATCTTACCTCATAATTTCGAACATCTGACGTAACAAAGTCAAAACCAAACGGCTGTTTGATTGTTATAAGATACAAATCATCGCCTGTTCTATTCCAAAGTTTATCCACCTTATAATCCATCTGAAAACTAAAATCTTTCTTTTCATCAAACGGATCTGCAAATTTATAATTTGTTAAATGACTTGATTCAAAACTTATGTTTGCCAAACTTTCCAATTGCGGATGAATATAATCTTTAGGTGCATTTTGGAAAAAATATCGATAACTGATTTCCGGATTTCCTCTTGTTGTAATAGTTTCTTTTACGTTTGCACTGCCGTTTTTCATTAGGGTAATATCAAGTTCTGATGTGATAGATTCATCTTCGGTATTCGGAAAACCAGTATTACGCAATGTATTTTTTATCGGATTCCACGCTATAATTCCGTGGTCGTCGCTTCTGAAAAACGGATAACGATAGCTGTTTGCCGTAGAATCCAAATGAATCACCTTGCCGTTTTTCAAATGAATTTCGTTGATAGCATGGTTTCCGTTAAGCACTCCGAGTTTGTCATAAATCGGTTGCGGATTGCCGTTCGTCATTACGACTACAGGATAAGCTTCTACATTTACAAATTGCAACATTGTAGCAAACAAAATCGCTTTATCGATACAATCTCCGTAACGATTTGCAAAAGTTTCGGTTGCTTTATGACCGGCAAGCCCCGATGACAAACTGGTTTTTATCGATACATAGCGGATATTATCCTGCAAAAAGCGATAAATAACTGCAATTTTATCTTCCTCATCATCAAGATTTTCTACAAGCTGACTGACAGTTTTTTCAATCTCATCATTTGTAATCATTCTCTCTTTGAAAAATCCACCAAGCCAATTTGATAAATAAGTTTGATCTTTAAACGGACTGCCTGCTATATAAGCAGCTATTTCATAAGTATCCGGGCCCATTTCTTCTTCAATAATCGGATCACTTTCTCCATATTCAAAATAATACGCACGATAGCCGTTTTCGATTGCTTCACGACGTTTGAGCTTGCCTTTTTCAATATTCATTTCTGCAAAATAATACGGTTTATCTTGAGGAATCATTACTTTGAATGTGGATTGATAAACCGGTTTTTCCGAACTGAACCACCAGCTTACATAATATTGATTCGGGTCTTCTTCACTGTAAGAAATTCTTTCATATTCATAATCAATAATAGAACCTACAGTCACTTCCGGAATAATATATTGAGCAATTACATATTCCTCTTTATTATTACCAAAGAAGTTTTTATCACGTGACGGTGTCGTATAAGTTACATTATTTAAATCAAGAAACACCTCTTTGCCGTCCGGCGAAATACTTCTGGCATAAATCAAACGTGACTCTGATTTTCCCTGTAAACTTCCGAGTTGCAATGTAGCAAAAGATAACTGCGATTCATTACAAATTTTCACCGCCCATCTGGATTTTGAATATTGCGTTCCGTCGTGACGTAACTGTTGCGTACCATCGTCAAGCAATACCAAAAGCGGCTGGTCTGGATACGATTCCGTCATTTTTTTTGCTCTTGCCATTAATTCTTCTTTTCCTATATTTCCGGTTTGCAACTTGTGAGAATCTATTTTTTCCTGTTGCTTTTGAAATATAATATGTGAAATCTCATCAGAACTGATTTCATTACCGTCGATATAAAAATTTTCATCTTTAAAATCTAAAGTCTCGCCGCTTACTGATTCTCCGTTATTCATTTTTATGACAGAAGATATAGATTCTGAACTGAGTATAAATATAGAATTCAGTAAACATAAAAGGATAAATATAATTCTGTTCATTTTGCATTCTCCAGTATTATGTATTGTTTTGATAATTCCATTCTGCGATTTAAATAAGTCTGCAATTTTTTATAATCTTTTAATGCAACAAAACTTGTATTGCTTTCCGATAAATATGAAACTTTTAATACATTATTTTCGCATTGGTATGAAATTCGAAACTTTTCATTGTTACATGAAAAATCTTGTGATTGCGGCATATATTTCACCTTTAATGTTTCCGGTAATTTTATTTCATAATTACATTCGGCTATTTCTTTTTCTTGCCAATCTACCGTATAATCTCGATTTTTCGATGTCAGGTCACACAAATCATAATCAAAATGCGGTAATGAAAATAAATGAATATCTCCGGAAACAATGGAATAATTAGGAATTTCAAGAGAATCAGAAAAATCGACCGGAATATTTTTATTTTCCAAATCGCTGTTGATACTCCATTTTTTTGACTTTCCGCCTATTTTTATCGATGAAACAATTTCTCTGAAATATATATTTTTTTCCTCATCAGACATAAATCGCAATTTTCTGAAATTTTCAGAATCTTTTCCATCAATGATAAATCTGCGATCCAAATACAACGTTCCGTCATCATCAAGTTTGCCGTTTATATTAATAACGATTTTATTTTTATCCGGTGAGACATCAGGCAAAAGTTTATATTCCACATCATCTTTTCTGATAATCATAGCCGAAGCAAAAGATGATTCGTCCGGAAGTTTACCAAAGGCTATATTTTTATCCTCAAAGGAAATCATTATTTCATTATTATCAAGCGTAAAAAGTAATGCTGTTTCTGTATACATCTCAAGATTGTTTTCTTTTTTCAATTTTACAAAAGATGTCTCCTGCGGATTGTAGAAAATAAAATTACTTTCTATCCCGGAAGCAAGTAAAACATTGGCAAATAATGCAGTTTTATCCAAAGGTGAAAGTTTTTTCTCTTGCAACATTTTATCCGTATCGCTGATTTTATAAGCTTGCACATCCATAAAATAATTTTTCTGGAGTATTTTATCTTGAAAATATGTATAAACTCTTTTCAAATCATCAATTGTTTTAAGATTATCAAAGTTATTTTCTGATAAAAAACGATTAAATATTTCGGAATCGCAAACTTGCGGGCGGTAATATTTTGCTATTGATTTTCCGTCAAACTTACTGAAAACTTTCACATTCGGTAAAAGAACACTGTCATCCGGTAAATAAGGTTCGCTGATAGTTATTCGTTTTATATTTTGAGCTTTTATAGCCAAACTATTTTCTTTTCTGATAATTTGAGCTTTGCTTCCGCCCTTAACTTCTCCTTTTTCCTGAACAACTTCCAACGCATAAGGAATATTATTGAACGAAAGTTCTTTTTTTAGAACATTACAATAACTGTTATATAAATAAAAATATTCGCAAATAGGAGAAAAAACAGAATCAGCCGGGAATTCCGTTTGGCATTCATACACAAGCACATTACCGATTTCCGGATTCGGCATACTAAATTTTATACGTCTTTTACCTTGATAAAGCCGCCCGTCTTGCACTGTCGGTTCATTGTTGATTGCATCATCTTGCAATGAAAAAACTTTACCGTCCGGAGTAACTGTTATCGCATAGAGCAAATCGCAATTTTCATTATTTTTAGTATTGTAATTAACAATTTGAATTGAGTTTTCCTTACCTACTTCATTTAATATTTTAATAATCTTCTTTTTTGTACAAATAATATTTGTACCGTTGTAAGTGTAATCTGTTTTATCAAGCAAAGTTACGATACTTTCATTTTGAACAGGCTTATAAACAGCCGCTTTTTTTACGGCTTCTTGTATTTCAACATCATCAATTTCTGAAATATTTTGCGTATTTTGATATTTGCGTTTCTTAGCAAAACTCAACAAATAGATTTCTGATTTATTAATTTCTTTTTTTCCGTCGGCAAATTCGAAAACAAATCTGTCTGCATCTATTTCAAGTAAACTTCCCCGATATTCACCTCCGTTGTTAAGTATCACCATACACTCATTTTTTCCGCATAACGGCAAAGTGATTATCAGTAATAAAAGATATAACGATATTTTCTTAGTCATTTTTACCTCCGCTAATAAAATACATATTTTTTATTTTGATACATAAATTATTCGGAATAATTACCGCAAGTTTAATTATCAATTAAAACCTATTAAAAAAAGATGTTTGTTATAGATTGATTTATTCTTTAATGATAAAAGACAGTAATTTAATTTGAAATTAATTTAGAAGGTGAAAAATGGAATTATTAAAAGTTATTTTCATTTCGATAATTCAGGGAATTGCAGAATTTTTGCCAATATCTTCATCCGGTCATATTTTGTTATTCAAAAGACTTTTAGGACTGGATTTTGATATTTCTTTCGATTTGACTATTCACTTCGGAACATTGCTGGCTGTAGTTCTTGTTTATCGACATGACATCGCAGAATTGATAAAAGGTCTGTTTTGCAAAGAAATAGAAAGCAAAACATTCGGCAGAACATTAAAAAGAAATGAAGTTTGTCGCATTTATCTGGTATTCATAATCGCAACAATTCCTGCCGGAGTTGCCGGGTTATTATTGAAAGATGTTATCAATGACCATTTCGCTATCGGAAACTCAAAAATCTTTTTCCTGCTGGCGTTGTTTTTTATTTATACAGCTGTGATTTTGATTCTCAGCAATCGTGTTAAAAAAGAAAATACCGCATTAATCGACAAAATGAGTATCAAACAAGCACTGACAGTAGGAATTTTTCAAGCAATTGCAATCTTACCGGGGATTTCTCGTTCCGGCTCTACTATTTCCGGAGCTCTTTTTTGCGGTGTCGATAAAAATGATGCCGGCAGATTTTCATTTCTTTTGAGTATTCCGCTTATATTGGCAGCTTTTTTATTGGAAATAAAAGATTTAATTACCGGTGAATTAGTTTTGGCATCCGGTGCTGTACTTTCTTATTTAGTAGGGTTGATAGTTTCATTCGCTGTAGGATATATTTCATTAAAATTATTATTAAAAATGATTCAAAAAGGCAAAATGGGTTTCTTTGCTTTTTACTTGGTTATTCCGGCGATAATTTCAATCGTGTTGGGATTTATTCCGGCATAATTACGAGCTTTGAATAAAAAAAACTTCTGAAATTTCGCAACAAAAAATTTCAGAAGTTTTTTTATGAGTAAATTCCATGAAGGAACAAATGTACTATTCTGTAAATTAATTCTTCCGACAATTCTATTTTGCCATTCAACAACAACAATGTGTAAGAATTAATTACCCCCAAATATGAACGGGAGATTTCTCTTTCATGTCCTTTCATATTCCCGTTATCCTGAGCTGCTTTTAAAAAAAACGTTTCTACAATCTCTTCAATACGTTCACAATAAGGTGTAATAGTTAAAAATGATGTTGTATTGACCGCACTGGAACTCATAGACAAATGCATTCGATAAAATATCGGATTTTCCTTTGCTATTGTCAAAAACTGGCGTGAAATCTCCGTAACACCTTTTACGGTATCGCCTGAATAGGAAGCAGCCGTTTCTATTCTCTTTATAAAATCAGAAAAATGATATTCAAAAATTGTATTCAAAAGCCCCTCTTTATTACCAAAATAATAGTAAAGAGTCGGTTTGGTAATTCCGGCGACCTGAGTAATTTCTTGTATTCCGGTACCTTCGTAACCTTTATTTGAAAATAATTCTAAAGCACATTGCATAATTTTTTCTTTATTGTCCATGCGGAAGACAATACATCAGTTTAAAAAATAATTCAATACCGGATAGATTATAGTTTTTGCATTGATTTTTTTTTAACTTTTTAAAACTTTTCATTGCGAAAAGTGCGTATCATCTTTATAATGCAGCAAAATTTTATCCGATTAAAAGGAGTTGTTAAAATGGTTCAGTTGTATAAAAACGGAGCATATCTTATAAACGGTAATGAGTTGGTAGAAGACACTCAAGACGCAGCAAAGATTTTAGCTTCAAAAATAAAAAATGTCCCATCAAAAGAAGACGCAGCTAAAAACACAATGGCTTACGGTATTCTTAAAAATCACAATACATCAGGTAATATGGAAAAACTTCAAATCAAGTTTGACCGTCTTACATCTCACGATATCACATTCGTCGGTATCATCCAAACTGCACGTGCCAGCGGACTTGAAAAATTCCCGGTTCCTTATGTTTTGACTAACTGTCACAACAGTCTTTGTGCCGTAGGCGGTACAATCAACGAAGACGACCACATGTTCGGTCTTTCATGTGCTAAAAAATACGGCGGTATTTATGTTCCGCCTCATCAAGCAGTAATCCATCAATTTGCAAGAGAAATGCTTGCCGGTTGCGGTCGTATGATTTTAGGTTCTGACAGTCACACTCGTTACGGTGCATTGGGTACTATGGCGTGCGGTGAAGGCGGACCGGAAATTGTAAAACAGCTATTGTCTAAAACTTACGATATTAATATGCCGGGCGTGGTTGCTATTTACCTGACCGGTAAACCGGCAAAAGGTGTAGGACCTCAAGATATTGCTTTGGCAATAATCGGTGCAGTTTTTGAAAAAGGTTATGTAAAAAATAAAGTAATGGAATTTGTAGGTCCCGGTGTAGCTAATCTTTCTGTAGATTACAGAATCGGCGTAGATGTTATGACTACTGAAACAACATGTCTTTCTTCTATTTGGACTACGGATTCTCAGGTAAAAGAATTCTATGATATTCACGGAAGACCGGAAGAATACAAAGAGCTTAATCCGGGTGAAGTTGCTTATTACGACGGCGTTGTTTATGTAGATCTTGATAAAGTAAAACCTATGATTGCAATGCCTTTCCATCCTAGCAACACTTATACAATAGAAGAATTAAATGCAAATCTTGAAGATATTCTTGCTGATGTAGAAAAGAAAGCTCTTGTAAGCCTTGACGGAAAGATTCCTTTTACATTACGTGACAAAATCCGCAACGGGAAATTGTATGTAGAACAGGGAGTAATCGCAGGTTGTGCCGGCGGTGGATTTGAAAACCTTTGTGATGCTGCTGATATTTTGAAAGGAAAAAATATCGGTGCGGATGAGTTTAGTTTGAGTGTTTACCCTGCTTCTCAACCGGTATATATGGAACTTATCAAAAACGGTTCTATTTCTGCATTTATGCAAAGCGGTGCTACTGTTCGTACAGCATTCTGCGGTCCTTGTTTCGGAGCCGGAGACGTTCCTGCTAACAACGGTCTTTCTATTCGTCATTCTACAAGAAACTTCCCTAACAGAGAAGGTTCTAAGATTACAAGCGGTCAGATTGCGTCTGTAGCATTAATGGATGCTCGTTCTATTGCCGCAACTGCTGCTAATAAAGGATATTTAACTGCTGCTACTGATATTGACGTAGATTACAGCAAACCTAAATATTTCTTTGATAAATCTATTTACGACAATCGTGTATACAACGGTGTAGACAAAGCAGATCCTTCTGTAGATGTAAAATTCGGTCCGAATATTAAAGACTGGCCGGCTATGAGTGCTTTACCGGAAAATATGGTGCTTAAAGTTGTTTCCGAAATTCACGATCCCGTAACAACTACAGATGAATTGATTCCGTCCGGAGAAACATCTTCTTATCGTTCAAATCCTTTAGGATTGGCAGAATTTACATTGTCAAGAAAAGATCCTGAATACGTAGGACGTGCTAAAGAAATCCAAAAGGCTCAAAAGGCTGTTGAAAGCGGAAATTGTCCTTTGGATGAAGTAGCGGAACTTAAACCTGTAATGGAAACTGTCAATAAAACTTACCCTGATGCAGGAAAGGGAAATATCGGATTCGGAAGTACAATATTTGCAGTAAAACCCGGTGACGGTTCTGCACGAGAGCAGGCTGCAAGCTGTCAAAAAGTTCTCGGCGGTTGGGCAAATATTGCCAACGAATACGCTACTAAACGTTATCGTTCAAATTTAATTAACTGGGGAATGTTACCGTTTATTATTGATGCCGGAGAATTACCGTTCAAAAACTTAGATTACATTTTTATTCCGGGAATAAGAAAAGCTGTAGAAGAAAAGGCAGCCGTAATAAAAGCTTATGTAGTAAAAGATGAATTAATCGAATTCGATTTAAAAATCGGAGATCTCACTGATGACGAACGTAAAATTATTTTGGACGGTTGTTTGATTAACTTTTACAGAAATTAATAAGTTTGTTTTTATAAAACGTACGGTTTATATCCGTACGTTTTTTTATGTCCACATGCCCAGAGCTCAATCCTATTTTGGTATTTCTTGCTGTTTTCTTTTTCCTTCTTTTTCGCCCAGACCTCTATTCATATTATGAATAAAATAACAATCAGTAAAAAAAAGGTAATTTATTAACCAAAACGCCGTTTTCCCAACCTAACGCAAGTGAATAAAAATTATTTTTCACGAGGTATGATATGTCACAAAAAAGAATCACAAAAGACGGCGTTTATTATCATGTTACAAATCATTTTCACCAGGGCGTAATTCGTTTTATAGACAGTAAATGTAAGAAAATGTTTATAGAACTCTGCCATAAAGCGAAAAAGAAGTTTAACTTTAAAATTAAGAATCTTTGCGTTATGGATACACATATTCACTTGCTGATAAAACCTGATAACTGCACTATTTCCGACATTATGCAGTTTATAAAACAATGTTTTACACAATGGCTAAATCGTCGTTTCGGTATCAAAGGTACGGCATGGGAAGCTCGCTTTTTCAGTAAAATTGTAGAATTTGCCGAGGAAATCGTGCGGACTTTCATTTATATTGAGCAAAATCCTATCCGTGCCGGGCTTGTAGGCGTAAGAGGTCTGGGCAATAAAATAAAATCTCTTGTTTATCCCTTTTATGAAGTTTGGGAACCGCTGCAACCAAACGAGTTAAAACAATCTTAACTCTTAGTTTTTTCATCATTATTACTGATTTTTCTTAACATCGTCAGTTTCTTACGTTTACCATTCTCAACCATCGGGAAAACTACGTTCTTTCACCATTACAAATAGTGTTTTACCAATATTTTCAGCGACTTTCCGCAAACATTTCGAATAAAAAGGCTATGATTTGTAGATTGTACCACTGTGTAACTTCCCTTTTTACCGCAAAGTTGCAATATTTTTACCTACGTTGTGATTTATTGCCCAGACCACAATACTACTTTGGGATACAGCTCTGGGCAACAGCAAGCATACAAAAAAGGCCGTCCTTTCGGACAGCCATTTATAAAATTATTTATCTTCTTTATCTTTCCAATCAGCTTCTTTTATAGCTGCTCGTCTGATTTTACCGGAAATAGTTTTCGGTAATTCCTTAACAAAATCAATAATCTTAGGAAGTTTATAATCTGCAATGTTCTTCTTAAAGAAACTAAACATTTCTTCCTTACATTCATCTGACGGCTGCTTATCTTCCGACAAAACAACTGTTGCTTTGATTTCCTGACCTCTCAAAGGATTCGGTACCGATGTTACCGCGCATTCTACTACATACGGCAATTTCATAATTTCATCTTCAATTTCTAACGGACTTACTCGGTAACCAGAAGACTTTATCATATCGTCTACACGCCCTACATACCAATAATATCCGTCTTCATCCATATAAGCCGTATCACCTGTATGATAAAAACCATCATGCCAAACCATGCTTGTTCGTTCTTCATCATTGTAATATCCGCAAAAAAGTCCATTAGGAATTGTTGATGTATCAATTACAATCTCTCCAATTTCTCCCGGTTGCACCTGCTCTCCGTCATGGCTTTGTATTTGTACATTATAAAGCGGACTCGGTTTTCCCATAGAGCCGGGCTTTTGCTTCATTCCGTCAAAGTTTCCTATTATCAACGTAGTCTCTGTCTGCCCAAATCCTTCTTTTACAGGCAAACCTGTTGCCTCGGTAAACTTACACGATACTACTGGACTCATTGCCTCACCTGCCGTAGTAACATATTCCAGTGAAGACAAATCGTATTTTTGAAAGTTCAAACGAACCATCAAACGATACACTGTAGGAGGAGCACAGAATGTAGTAATACGATACTTTTCTATTAACTGTAAAATTTCTCTTGCTGTGAAATTATCTAAATCAAACGTAAAAACTGCCGCTTCACAAAACCACTGTCCGTAAAGTTTTCCCCACAAAGCTTTTCCCCAACCAGTATCAGAAATAGTCAAATGTATTCCGTTCGGATTTACTCTGTTCCAATATTTAGCAGTAATAAAATGTCCCAAAGGATACAAATAATTGTGAGTAGTAATCTTAGGATAAGTTGTAGTTCCCGAAGTAAAAAACATCAACATCGGATCTTTACCGCACGGATAATCAGCCGGTTTCGGAAATTCCGGCGAATATTTTTCTATTTCTTCATCAAAGTTATACCAACCATCTCTTTTTTCTTTACCGGTTGTAATTTTTACCTTCAATATATCTTTATCTGCCGCATCTACAATTCCAGGAATGTTTTTATCTGAAGTAGCGACTATCGCCGTAATGTTAGCTTTTTTAAATCGATACTCAAAGTCATGCTGAACAAGCTGATGTGTAGCGGGAATCACAATCGCACCGATTTTGTGCAATGCTATAATCGAGTACCAAAATTGATAATGACGTTTTAAAACCAACATCACTCGGTCGCCTTTTTTTATTCCCATTTTGGTAAACATATTAGCGGTTTTTGAAGAACCTTCCATTATGTCTTTAAATGTAAATCGTCGCTCTTCTTTTTCATTAGAGATATGAAGCATCGCCAATTTGTCCGGTTGCTCTCTACCCAAAACATCTACAATATCATAAGCAAAATTAAACTTTTCCTGATTATGAAATTCTATTCCGTTAATAACTCCGTTATCATCTTTACTGGTAGAAATAAATCTTCCGGCAATACCGGCTTCAGCTACAAACTCTTTTTCCATTTACATTTCCTCTTGCATAATATTTATAAACAAATGAAGTGAATAAATTTTCGAAAGCAAAATAGTCTGAAAATCTATTTATTACATTTAACTGTTCATTTTTTTAATGGAATGCACCTTAATTGTCAATTAATTTTCTCAAACCTACAGATAAAATACTCTGATATTTCGTATTATTTATATTTTTTCTTTTATTATGCTTTTTACGCCCACTAACAATCTCAATTATTGCATTTCACGAATGAAAAAGTAAAACATATTAAGCATTTTATTCCATTTCCGATAGTAAAATAAAATATATATCAGAGATACGACATGCTACAACTTCTATTACAAAAGCGAAGGATTCTTTTGTTAATTATATTACCTATGACGATTGCGGGAATTTACCTTTATACAAAGTTACCGGTAAATATGTACCCTGTAATGCGAAAACCTACCATAATGGTAAGAGTTCCTCACGCAAGTTATACCGCCGAAGATTTCCATTTTGAATTCAGTGACAAAATAGAAGATCGATTAAACGCACTTGATAACCTTGACAATATGGAAGCCACATATTCTGCCGGACGTACACAATATAAATTGGAATTTGAATGGAATACCGATTTTAAAACGGCAAAAAGCGATGTTGAAAGTGAAATGAACAGTCTTATATCCAGTCTGCCGGATGAATGTGAAAACTTTTCGGTTTATTCATATCGCAGCAGCGGTTCATATATGACTGTAGCTGTTTATTCTTCCGTTATAGAACAAAAACAACTTTATGATTTAGTAGAACCGGTTTTACGAGGACGTTTTTCACATGTAAAAGATGCCGAAGAAATTTCAGTAGAAAGCGTTGAAATTTTACAAGCAGAACTTTATCTACGTGTAACAGATATGCTTACTTACGAATTAACCCCGGAAGCAGTCGCATCGGCAATAAAAAGCGGTTATAAAAATATTTCAATCGGTACATTCAAAGAAAACAACAATGTTTATAACCTACGTATAAAAAACGGAATAGACACTGTTTTTGACATTGAAAACATTATTATAAAAGTAATCGGAAATAAAAAAGTCTTGCTGAAAGACATTGCCGATGTATCCGTATTCTACGGATTACCGTCAAGTATTTACACCATAAACGGAGAACGCGGTGTAATTATTTATGCAGAACCTAAAGAAGACGGCAACATCAAACAAATGGCAGATGATATCAAAGCCATACTTGAAGAAGCTAAAAAAGATTTACCCGATCACATAACATTTTATCCGTTAATTGACCCATCGGAATTTATTGACAATGCAATTATAAATGTAGTTCATTCCGCATTATTAGGAGCAATCTTAGCCGTATTTGTAATATTGCTATTTTTGGGAGAATGGAGAAATACTTTGATTATCGTAATTTCCATTCCCATAACAATGATAATGAGTTTTATAATGATGTATGTTTTCGGAGTAACGGTAAATCTTATTTCTCTTTCCGGAATGACATTGGCAGTAGGAATGGTAATAGACTCATCTATTGTTATAATGGAAAATATTCACAGGCACAGACTGGAACATGTAGGGAAAAACTTTATACAAATGATTTTAGATGCAGTAAAGGAAGTAAGAGGTTCCGTAATAGCTTCCACATTGACAAGTATATGTGTTTTCTTTCCGTTATCTTTTACCGCACCTTTGTCAAATGCAATATTGGGAGACATTGCCCGTACCGTAGTTTTCGCTCTGACAGCCTCACTTTTTACCGGGCTTTTTGTTACGCCGGTATTAGCATATTATTTTTATCGTAATGTTCCGGCAACACAAGAAGCTACAGGACTGGCAAAATTTTCACAAGGTCTGGTCAACAGATTAATTAATATTTATGAAAAAGGTTTGAAGTTTTTATTAAAATCAAAAGTTCGTTGCGTAGCGGCAATTATTCTTTCTTGTTCGATTCTTTTCCTACTGTTAATTTTTATTGCACCGAAGATTACACGTGAAATTATCGCAACTCCGAAAAGTAACAGAATTTCTATACGATGTTACAACAACACTATAAAAGACACCGAAGAATTTCTTGATGCCATGCAAATTATTGAACAAAAAATAATCGATACTCTCGGAGATCGCCTTGTCAGCCGTTATACAAATATTCGCGGTACAAACTGGGCAAATACTATCGTCGTATTACCGTCAAGTAAATATCTCGACGACGCTCTTGATGATTTGAAAGATGTTATCCAAAACGACAGTGAATGGGAATTTAATATTGCCGGCTGGGATCCGTCCAGTTTGCCGTTGCCGAGAACTTACGGATTACATATTCAGGTAAGCGGAAAAGATAATTTGGAAATCATGCACATAATGGAAAAAATCAGCGATTTAGTTCGAAAGGAAAATCTTTACCGCGGGACTTCAACATCTCCGTCAATTCGTCAAAGCGATGAAATTATGTTGTTACCTCGCAGAAATGAACTTGAACATTTTCCTGGTTTTTCAATATCCAAACTTGCTTCAATGATAAAAATACTTCTAAACGGTACGCAAGTAATCAAAGTATCGGAAAACAATCAAACATTATATATTTACTTGGAATATCCGGAAGATGAAGGGCGTTCCATTGAAGATATAATGAAATACCAGCTTCCCTATGAAAATAAAGCATTTCCGTTTTCACATTTTTTTGATTACGAAAAACGACGCGGTGTAAGTGAAATCAGAAGCGACAACGGAATAGAAACTTTTAATGTTTACGCTCATATGAACAGAGGAACGCCCGATTATAAAAAAAGCGAATTCGAAGCTATTATAAAACAAAAAATCGCCGAAGAAATCGAACTGCCGCCGGGATACACGGTAAATTTTGTAGATACTCAACAAGTTATCAATGAAGCCGTAAGCTCGCTGTTTTCTACTATTATTATAAGTGTAATTCTGATCTATATGGTATTGGGAATACAATTCAATTCTTTGCGTATTCCTATAATTATATTGACATCAATTCCGCTGGGACTTATCGGAGTCATCACATTCTTATACTCTGCCGATTCTACAATTTCACTCAATTCACTTTTGGGAACAATACTTTTAAGCGGAATAGTTGTAAACAACGCAATTATTATCATTGATTTCTATATATTTTATCGTAATAAATACAAAACTCGACAGGAAGCATTGATAATGGTAGGTCGATTACGTTTTACACCGATTTTAATTACTACAATGACTACACTTTTGGGAATGCTGCCGATAGCACTTGCATTAGGCGACAGTACAAATATTGTCCAGCCGTTGGGAATCGCCGTGTGCGGAGGACTTGCCGTATCAACATTTTTGACATTGCTTTTACTTCCGGCAATATTGAACTTATTTCCGGAAAAAATGATTATAAAATCATACAAAAATTAATTTTTTCTTTGAAAAAAATAAAAGCAATTGCAGATAATAAACTTTTAGTTATAATCATGATGTTTATCTTGATAAGAAACTATTCTAATATGAAATATAGAAGGAGAATGAATGTTAGAAGATGACCTTTCAATAGAAAATCAAAATCTGCGAGAAGTTTTGGAAGTTGCAAAACAAATTACCGCAGAATTAGATATTAAAAGAATTACTAAGAACATAACTTACTTTGTGCGATCAAAGTTTAATACATGGTGTTCATTTATTCTTCCTGAAGATTTTGACAGTGATTTACCGGTAGAATTTATTTATGAAGGCTCAAAACTTCGTCAAAAGAAAATGTCTTTCAAATCTTTAAAACCTCTTTTTGATTTCTTTCAGTCAGCAGAATACAATCAGATTTCGTTTACTCAATTTTCAAACGATTTCCCCAATAAAGATATTGTGCAAATATTGGAAGAAAAAGATCCGGATTTCTTTCTTCCGTTACGTGGAGACAGTGGAATTCTAGGGGTTTATGTTCAAGGGAAAAAAGAGGATTTAAGTGCATTTTCCATTGAAGAAATTCAATTTCTAGCTAATGTTACCGGATTCGGTGCTATTTCAATCGAAAATGCCAATTTTTATCGTCGTGCAATCACTGACAGAATGACAAAGTTGTTCAACCATCATCAATTTGAAAAAACACTTGAAGAATACATCCAAAAAGCTGAAACCGGCGAAATAGATCCGTTTTCGCTTGTTATGTTTGATATTGACCATTTCAAATCATTTAATGACAACTACGGTCACTTGCAAGGTGATATTATAATCAAAGATATTGCAAAAATGTTGCTTTCCGAAGTACGAGATTGTGATTATCCGGTGCGTTACGGTGGTGAAGAATTTATCGTAATCTTACCGGATACAACAATAGACGAAGCCGAAGCTTTTGCATCCAGACTTCGTAAAGATATTGAATCTCATGATTTTCCTGGCGAAAACAGAACTTTCAAATGTACAGTAAGTTTGGGTGTTGCCGAATATTCTCAAAAATACGTAAAAAACAATACCGATATGATAGGATATGTAGACAAAGCACTCTATACATCTAAAGAAAACGGACGAAATCAAGTCACTAAATATATTTATAAAAAATAGTTTCTTTACCATATTATTTTTTAACTCCGGGGGCTGTCTGAAACAAATAAGACAGTCCTTTTTTATTTTCGGAAAGTTCTCCAGCTATAAAAAAACCGCCCGGATAACACCAAGGCGGTATAAAAAAACTAAGAGAAAAAATAGTTAATCATGTCAGAATCAAACTAACTTTTTCATCCATTTTTTGCTTTTTACTCTGATAAGCCCCAATAATAACCGAACAATTTCTTCTATCGATACAAGAACGTAAACTATTTTAATATCAAGTTTAAAAACAAAAGCCCCCAATATACCTAAAGGAATTCCTATTCCCCAAGTTCCTAATACATCAAGAAATAAAGTATATTTCGTTTGTCCGCCGCTGCGAATTACACCTCCGAGAATTACCATGTTCGATACTTTTATCCACAAGAAAAATGCAAATATGATTAAAAGATGTTTTGCTAACAACCGCACTTGCATATTTACATTATAAAAACCTGTGTACAAGCCCGCAGCTGCAATTATTACCAATCCCATTGCAACACATCCTATAATACAAAGTTTGAAAAAATCCCATGATGCAATATAAGCCTGTTTGTCTTTTCCTGCTCCCAACAGATTCCCGATAATAATTCCTGCAGCTGCAGAAAGTCCCGTAAAAAAACCGACAGTCAATCCTTGCACCGGAAATGTCAAAGCCATTGCCGCAAGTTGCTCTGTTCCGATTCTTCCGTATATCATTGTATATCCGGAATCTCCCAATGCCCACAACAACTCATTTCCTATTGCCGGAAGTGCCGTTATAAAAAATGTCCATATAAAATCTTTCGAACAACGAACTTTCATTGCTTGCAATACATTACCGCAGTGTGCAACTTTTTGCATATAAACAATCAAAATTATTGCTTCTATCATATATGAAATAACCGTAGCTATAGCTGCACCTTCAGCTCCCATTGCAGGACATCCGAATAAACCAAATATCAATAATGCATTCAATCCGGTATTCACAATTACGGCAATAATTCCGGTAATCATGGGTAAATTCGCATTTCCGGTACTTCTCAAAACAGCCGAACATGCCATTATAAAAATTAACGGAATATAGCTTAATGAACAAATTCGAAGGTAACCTATCCCGGCAGAAATTACGGCAGCATCATTTGTAAAAATATTCAGTAAGATTTCAGGTGCAAAAAATGCCGCTAAAAAAAACGGTAATACAAGAAATGAACATCCGAAAATTGTCGAACGCATTACCTGTGCATGACGAGATTTATCTCCGGCACCTTCGTATTGCGACGCAAATATTGATGCTGCCGCAGTTATTCCCGAAAGCGTATAAATTAAAATAAAACCGGGTCGTCCGCCCAAACTTACGGCTGCAACTACATTTTCACCTAATTGCCCGATCATTACCTGATCAATCATTCCCAAAAATGACTGTATCAAACTTTGAACAGATATGGGCAATGCAATAGACAAAAGTTGTTTTGTATCAAGCTCTTTTAAAATTCTTCTCATTTACAATCCCCTTTCCATCAATGTTCCGATTTGAATAGAAGAATCAATCAAATCTTTTCCGTATTGCTTCTTCAAACGTTGTAAATAAATGTCAAAATGAATATGTTCCGTTACCAAATTAACTACAAGGCGATTATCACTCATCATTCCCAAAAAATCTTTCTCGCCTGTAGGAAGACGTTCGTTTTTCTTTCCGTGAGGAAAAAATGCAGCCCGGTCGTTACTTCCGATAATACAATGCATTTCATCTGCTACAAGAAGAATTCGTTCTTCTGCACAAGCAGCTTTTCCGTCATATCCGCAATAAAATTCTAAAGGAATTCCCAGAGTATCAAGATTACTCCAACTAAAAAGAATAATGCGTACGCCTCTGTTTGCTGCATTTTTTAGTGCATCTTCAAACAATTCTAAGTTCATTGAACAAGTAAAAACAATTTCCTTTTCTGTCATATCGATACGACGATTTATTGCACTGACCAAATTAGATTTTCCGGTAATATTCACAAAGCGTTCGTTTGATTTGCGTCCGTTTGTCAATTTTTCAAGTTCAATCTTCGCCGTTGCCGCATTTTCAGAATAACGACGTGACAATTCATTCATCAAAATATCCGGCTCAACCGTACTGTATTCTGTTGTTTCACCCGGAATTACCGTAATAAAACCGCGAGATTCGAGGCTGTTTAATGCATTGTAAACTGACGGACGCTGAAGATTCAATTTTTTTGCAATTTGATATCCGCCCATTTTATCCTCAGGTACAAGCGTACAATAAACTTGTGCCTCTATTTTTGAAAAACCCAAACTGCAAAGACAATCCAGTAATTTATTTTCCATGCTATCCTTCTTTATATTTAGTAGTATAAATTTTACTACTAAATATAATCACATACATCTTTTCTTGTCAATAGGTAAACAAAAGCAAAATGGGAAAAAAGCAGACATAAAACAAATAAGCGTACAAATGAAAAATCAATTTGTACGCTTATTTGTTTTTTTAAAATAGATAATAATTTTTTGCCCAGGCCTCTATTCTATATTAGAATCAAGGTCTGGGGTATTAAAAAGACCCGTTAAAATTATAAAGCAATTGTTCTGTCATATCAGAAAACATCACGGTTTCATCAGCAAAATTAAAAATTGCCAATCTATTTTTTTGTTTTATTTCTCCGTTTTCAGCAACTACACCGTCATCCATTATCAATAATTCATCTTTACGTTTTGTTAAAAATCTTAACGGACTGTAAAATGTTTCTTCTGTTCCGAAATCGGATGGAGACAATGCGATTTTTTTTACTTCATCGGAATTAGCTTTGATTAAAGCTCCTCGCCAATATTCCGAACCGTAAAAGTATGAAAAATCAGCACATTCTACCTGCAATAAATATAAATCTCCGTTTACTATAGTCATATCAGAAATAAATGAATTATGTTTACCGCAATTAACAGAACAATAAAGCGTTTTACTTTTATCTGAAATTGCAATTCTATTAATATCAAAGCTGTCTTTGTCAGTAACATAAATATATCCATTATCCGCCGTAAATCCATTTATCCTTTCTGCAGCCCGATATATTTCTTTCAATTCGCCTTCATTAACAATATAAATTACATTATCAATCAAAACAAACAAGTCCGAACCATCATACGACAAACGCACATGAGAACCGGCTTTTTTGGTAATTTCTGATACATTCTCACCGTCATATCTTGCAATAATTATTTTATCTTCCTTTTTGCAGGAAAAATAAAGATTCCCCTTATCGTCAGCAACTTGGTCAAAACATTCTTTCAAAGTAACATCTTCAATTAAATTATTTTCCGTACAATTATTTGAATCATCATATAATTTTAATTTATCGATATCCGGAACCAGAAAATATGTCACATTTTTTTCCCATTGGGCGTATAAAATAAGCGGCGTTTCGATGGAAAATGTTACGCTTTGTTTATCGCCGTAACTTGTTCCGCTTCCGTCAGCTTGCGTATTCCAGCCGGTAAAAGTATAACCGGCACGAGTAAAAATATTCACTGACAATTCTTGAGATTCACCGACGATAAAAGATTGATTCGACATTGTGCCGGTTCCGCCGTTGGCGTTAAAAATCACTTCCGTGTAAATCACAGTCACATTTTTTTCCCATTGGGCATACAAAATAAGCGGCGTTTCGATGGAAAATATTACGCTTTGTTTATCGCCGTAACTTGTTCCGCTTCCGTCAGCTTGCGTATTCCAGCCGGTAAAAGTATAACCGGCACGAGTAAAAATATTC
>JAGANG010000024.1 GCA_017624275.1 Spirochaetales bacterium
CATTCATGCTGTCCTGCTTTCTACCTTTTCTGTGGACAGCATAAATGCTGTCCCTACGACGTTTGTGCTTCTTCTCTACTTAATTGCCTCTTTTATACTTTCCACCGTTTGATTCTTTACAAACTCGTATGCCTGCTTTATCGCATGCCGTACCTCTTTCGCCTTTGAAGAACCATGACATTTAATAATTCCGCCATCAATCCCTAAAAATAGCGCACCGCCGTATTCGGTATAGTCAATTTTTTTCTTTATTCGCTTTAATGCAGGGAGTAAAAACAACAATCCCGGAATCATCAAAACTGCTCCGATTTTTCCTAAAATACCTTTTGAAAACTCCGCTTTAAAAATATTAATTAATGCTTTTCCGCAGCCCTCCAACGTCTTTAAGATAACATTTCCGGTAAATCCATCGCAAACGACTACATCCACATTGCCCAGCATCAAATCTCTGCCTTCTACATTTCCGATAAAATTAATTCCGGTTTCCTGTAACAACAACTCATGAACTTCTTTCGTAAGTTCATTTCCTTTTTCATTTTCAGACCCGATATTAATCAATCCCACTCGCGGATTCTTAATTCCCAACGTCTTTTCAGAATAAATCGAACCCATTTTTGCAAACTGCACCAAATATTCCGGCTTACAATCTGCATTCGCTCCCGCATCTACAATTACAAACGGTCCGTTTTGCGAAGGTAAAGTCGGACAAAGCGTCGGACGAGAAATTCCCTTAATTCGTCCTGTCACCAATAATGCACCTGTTAATAAAGCGCCTGTATTACCGGCAGAAATAAAGGCATCTCCTTCTTTTTCCTTTATCATAGTAAAACCAACTACCATAGAGGAGTCTTTTTTTGTTTTAATTGCTTTTGTCGGAATATCCTCCGCAGTGATTACTTCAGAAGTATGCTTAATCTCTATATTTTCAGGAATTTTACCTTTTCCCAACTTATTTTTAATGATTGCTTCATCCCCTAATAATACAATCGTCGCATCTACTTCCGAAGCCGCTAAAAGAGCTCCTTTTATAATTTCATCAGGTGCATTGTCCCCACCCATTGCATCTACTAAAATTTTCATATGTATAATCTCTCCCAATTTATTTTTTCTTTTCCATTTCTCATTTTAATATATTTTCTTACAAGATTCAACAATTTGTTTCTTTTATGATTCTGCTAATTCAACGGACAGCATGAATGCTGTCCCTACAACACTCATGCCCTCATTGTAGAAAGATATAATCAAAATCGTACGGACAGCATTCATGCTGTCCCTTCTATAAATATTGCAAAATAATTTTATACTCTTCCAATAACTCCGCATAGCTCATTCTGCAATTTGCCGGGCTGGTAGAGGGCAAAGAAATTGCCTCACGCTTTGTATCCGGATAGCAATACTTCCGATACAAATCATACGCCTTCTTCCCCGTCGTAAAAATAGCTTGAATATCTGCCTCATAAAGGATTCGATTTATTTTATTCGGTTTAGGATTTTTTATACTACTATCATCCGCACCTTGAATTTCACAAGAAAATAGTACATCCCACAACGCAATTTTATGTTTTTCCAAAAACGCCATCTTCTCCTGCACATTCTCAAGCGTTTTTTCTTGAAAAAGTTCTGCCATAATCCGCCAAAACCGATTTTGCGGATGTGCATAATAAAAGCCTTCCTCCCTCGATTTCGGAGAAGGCATGGTTCCCAATATTAAAATTCTTGAATCGCTTTTATAGAACGGTCCGAAAGTATGCTCTATATACATCATTTCTCCTACTTATTAATAATTTTTCCAACATTTTTTATCAAAATCGAAACAGTACCATCCGGATTATTGATAAATTCCAAGCTATTTTTATCACTATACATTTCCATTGGCAAAGAAAGCTCCACACCACTATCCGTCTTTATTTTATGCTTTCCAAACTTCTTTTCCGGTGCAGGTTCATTAAATAAAATACTTTCCTTTACCCCCGCCTTTTTCACTTCCTCCACATATTCCTTTTCCACTTCCGGCATATTTCCGAAGGATTTCTTCGCAATATGATTTACCGACACGGTACCTGTCTCGGTAATATCTTCATAAATTGTCTTTTTCACATCAAGCGGCTTTGTAAAATCTTCATCAAAATACTTTTTACTAACTTCTTTTGCCACTTCATTGATAATTTTTATACTCTCTTTTTTGGATAACTCCGTTTTACACTTCAAAAACTCCTTTGCAAAATAACTGCTTTTTTCGCCGTCAATCAAATATACTTTTTCTAAAATTTTCAGCTTGTCATCAGTTAAATTCACAAGAGCTCCTTCGTTCATACTCGAAGATTCCGCCGAAAAAATCACACGATGCATAATGATTTTATTGACCACTTCACTCGCGTTATACTCAATCAAATGCGTATAACCCGATTTATAGTTTAATTTTATCATTGCCAAATAGCGAATATCCTCTATCGAAACGATTGCAAAAAGCATATCTCCGCTCGGAATATCCTCCTGCACCAAAATATACTTATAGAGTTCTTCTGCAATCTTCGAAGTTGCTTCCATAAAATTATTTTCACACTCTTTTACTTGCACTAACACAGGCGAATCTTCCTTAAATTCGCCTTTTTTCGTCGTCATATCGTCGTAAAGTTTTTTCACGCTTGTCACAATAAATTTGTACACTGCATCGTCTTCTAAATCGATTTCTCTTTTGGATATCACCGGCATATTTGCATTCTTGTCTAAAATATGCAAAACCGCTTTTTCTATCTGCACTTCCATCTTTTCGCCTCCGGTATTTTTTTAGAATTTTTCTTTATTAGTCTATCATATTTTTTTCATTTCGACAAAGAAAATCTAAAAATCCGGTACAACCTTCGACAACATCCTGATACGTTTTATCAAAGTTTCCCGTATACCAAGGATCCGCGATATCTCGCGGATTTGAAGTAAAATCCAACAGTTTGTAAATCTTTTTCCCCGGATCGCCTCCGAGGATTCGTTGCATATTACGGATGTTCCTTTCCTCCATTCCGATAAGATAATCAAACTTTTCGTAATCCGCGGGAACAAGTTTTCTCGCTGCACGAGGAGTATACGGAATGTTTTCTTCCGTTAGTTTTTTCTTCGTTCCCCGGTGCATATCGTTCCCGATTTCTTCCGAACTCGTCGCAGCGGAATCAATCATGAAATTTCCCTGCCAATGTTTTTGTCTTACCATTTCTTTTAACACGAATTCCGCCATCGGAGAACGACAGATGTTGCCTAAACAAACGAATAATACCTTTATCATTTTTGCCTCCTAATCTGCATTTTCTTCAAACGTTGTAGAATCCTTATAATCAACGAATCCTCCAACGTTTTATACTCTATTCATATTGATTTCTTCATGCTCCTTGCTTAAAATCAGTTAAAGCCTTACAATCCGGTAGTTGTAAGGCTTTCTGATATCAACAATTTACTGATTTTTAAGACGCACTATTTCTTGCTTAATTTCATCTATTACTTCGGTATTTACAATAATTTTTTTATCTCCGGACTTGCAGGAATAAAGGTAAAAAACTTTACCGCCATACTTTTGAGTAAATTCTGCATGCGTTGCATATTGAATTCCTTTTTCTTTGTATATTTCAGGAATACTTGATACTTGTGATACCGGTTTAATTTGAAGACCTAAGTATTTACCGTTAATTTCTATATAGAAATCGACATTAAACAACCGATCCCATTCATCCGGTGCAGGACAAATTTTAGTTCCAAGTTCGATTTGTAACTGCTCATAAATCGTTTTTATTTCTCTAACATATCCATCATAAGTTCTATCAATGACCAAATCTTTTATGTAGTTAATACAATCTTCCTCTGTAATATCATCAATTTCAGCAACCAATACTTCTGTAATTTTAACGTACAATCTTTTCCCAAGTTCAACAATTTGTTCTTGAGTACGAACATTAGAAAAATAATAATCTTGCCATTCCTCCAACGATTTCGGCGCACATTTTCTGATTGCCTCAGATGTAGCACCAACATTATGTTTGAAATTCAATTGAAAACGATTTGTTGCACTATTCAAAATCCATTCCTTCGCCATTTTTTACTGCCTCCAAAAATTTGTTCTTACACTTATACTCAATTGTGCTATCCACAGATACAAAACCTGTCCTAATCAGGTGATTATTAATAAACGTTTTATTATCAAGATATACATAACAAAGTGGATTATTTTCACTGTCTGCTTTTATAGAATCATATTTTAAAAACACTTTCCGTTTCTTAAACTTGCCCTCCAAAAATTGAACAGCTTCTTTTTCGTATTGCGGATTTGCTTTTATCCCCAATAACTTAATTACTAAACCGTTATTAAGTTCAATTTTTTCCGGATTAATGACTCTTTTTACAGAAAATAAATCTTCTTTTTTCTGCTCTTGATTATCAATCTTTGAACCAAACTGCATTTTTTTTACATCAACTTTCTTATCCATTTTATGAGGATCTTTAAAAACATACGGCAATTCCTCAAAAGTATGCTTAACACCATCTTTATCCTCAAAAAATAAAACTTTAGCATCATCATAAAGCATAAGTTGATCACTACAAAGTTTTTCTTTAATGATAGGCTCAAATTCCCTGTTTATTTCATAACCGATTGAATTACGTCCCAAATTTTTAGCCGCTAACGACGTTGTTCCACTACCGGCAAAAGGATCAAACACGGTTTCACCAACAAAAGAAAACATTTTAATCAAGCGCTTAGGAAGTTCTTCCGGGAACATCGCAATATGCCCTGTCTGTTTCACTCCGTTAAAATTCCAATGTGAAGAAAAATACTGTCCCCATTCCTCTTTACTAATTTCCGAATCCGCTTTTTGTTGTGGTGTTGGTTTTGGCGGATTTCCCAATTTTTTAAACAATAAAATGAATTCATAATCCATCTTAAGAATCCCGTTTCTCGGATACGGAAAACTCCCCATAATAGCACCACCACCGGAGGTATTCATTGTAGTAGTCTTCTGCCATATAATAGCCCCCATATAATCCATTCCCAAAGATTCACAGAAACGAATAATTTCCGTTCTGATCGGAATTACTTTGTATCTGCCATAATAAACCGAACGCGCAAATTGATCTCCAATATTGATACACAATCTACAACCATCCGCAAGAACACGATCACACTCTTTCCAAACAAGATTTAAATTATTTATGTATGCTTCATAACTATCATTAAAACCAATTTGATCTTTTGTTCCATAATCTTTTAACTGCCAATACGGCGGTGAAGTAATAATCAACTGTACAGACTTGTCTTCAATTTGATTCAATGAACGGCTATCTCCAAATATAATTTTATGTTCCGTCATAATAAAATCCTTTCATCCTTATACATACTATATTATACAATAAAAATGCCTTTGTTACACAAAATATCAGCACAAAGTATTTGTACGGACAGCATTTATGCTGTCCCCTCTCTACCTCATCTCTTTTAACTTTGTACGGACACAATTTATTGTGTCC
>JAGANG010000025.1 GCA_017624275.1 Spirochaetales bacterium
AGGCGTAAGAGGTCTGGGCAATAAAATAAAATCTCTCGTTTATCCCTTTTATGAAGTTTGGGAACCGCTGTTACCGGAAGAATTAAAGCAATCTTAACTCTTAATTTTCCCATCATTATTATTGATTTTTTCTTAACATCGTCAGTTTCTTACGTTTACCACTCTCGCCCCGTCGGGGAAACTACGTCCTTTAACCATTACAAATAAGCGTTTTACCAATATTTTCAGTGACTTCCCCCATACATTGGAATTTATATTTATACAAAAAGGCTATGATTTGTACATTGTACCGCTGGGGAACTTTCCTTTTTACCGCAAAGCTGGAGTATTTTTACCTGTATTGTGATTTATTGCCCAGACCTTAATACTATTTTAGGATACAGCTCTGGGCAGCAACATACAAAAAAACCGGCAGTATAACCGCCGGCTTATATTTATTAACCTAACATTCCTTTCAACAACTCTGTAGCTTTTACAGGATTTGCTTTACCTTTTGTTTGCTTCATTACCTGCCCCATCAGGAATTTCAACGCATTATCTTTTCCCTTATGGTAATCTTCTACAGATTTTGGATTTGCCTCGATTACACCGCGACAAATATTTTCCATTTCGTCATCATTATCCATCTGTGCCAGATTTTCTTCCGCCACAATAGTCGATGCTGTTTTGCCCGTTGCCATCATCTTTGCAAAAACATCTTTACCAATCCAAGAACTAATTTTTCCGTCCCCCATTTGATTTACCAAATCGGCAACGTGATCTGCCGGAATAGAAAATTCTTCTATTGTAATATTTTCCGCATTTAGAATTGCACAAATATCGGTTAATACAACATTTGAAGCTTTTTTATAATACTTTGTTGTCTTACAAACATCTTCAAAATAATTTGCCAAAGCCAATGATGCCGACAATGTCAACGCATCGTATTCTGTGATTCCGTATTGAGAAACAAAACGTTTTCTCTTCGGTGCCGGAAGTTCCGGTAAACGTTCACGTTGTTGTTCTATTACTTCATCTGAAACTTCCAAATGAGGTAAATCAGGTTCAGGGAAATATCTGTAATCTGATTCTCCCTCTTTTGAACGTTGGAATACTGTAACGCCTTTGCTGTCATCATAACCACGAGTAGTTTTATTTGTTCCGTTGTTGACTTCACCTGTCTTTTCGTACTCTTCTACCTGACGAATCATCTCATATTCCAATGCTTTTTTTACATTAGAAAATGAGTTCATGTTTTTAATTTCGGCAATCGGTGTATTCACTTCCGTACCGTCAGCCTGAGGAATCATCATGCTTATATTTGCATCACAACGCAAACTTCCTTCTTCCATGTTACAATCAGAGATTCCTATGTATTGGAAAATTTCTTTTAAAGTCTTTAAATATTTTACCGCTTCATCAGGCGATGTAATATCCGGCTCACTTACAGTTTCCAAAAGAGGAGCACCGCAACGATTGTAATCTACATAACTGTTATTTGTACCGTCTTCAAGGTGAATCAACTTCCCCGCATCCTCTTCCATGTGAGCACGTGTAATTCTGATATTCTTAGTAGTTCCGTCGTCATTTTCAATAGTAAGATATCCTTCATAACAAATAGGTTTGTCATACTGTGAAATCTGGTAACCTTTCGGTAAATCCGGATACATATAATTTTTACGGTCAAACTTTGTCACACGTGCAATCTTACAATTCAATGCATGACCTGCAAGAATAGAATCATGTAATACTTGACGATTGAATACAGGAAGCATTCCGGGCATTCCCATACAAACCGGACAAATACGACTGTTTGGATTTCCACCGTATTTATTTTCACAACGACAAAATGCTTTAGTTTTAGTTTTTAACTGAACGTGTACTTCCAACCCGATAATCGGATAAGGTTTCTTTATATCTGATGTGTTACTCATTTTGTCTCTCCTAAAATAAATTCTCCGGCTCCCAATAATAAACCGTCATCAAAACGCTTTCCTATTAATTGCATACCTACTGGTAATCCGGAAACTCCGTCGATTCCTGCAGGAATACTTACAGCCGGAAGCCCTGCTAAATTAACAGGAATAGTACAAAGGTCTGCCGTATACAATTTTAACGGATCATCAAAATTTTCACCCAATTTAAACGGTAAAACCGGAGATGTCGGAGTAATCAAATAATCATATTTATTAAATTCCTGAACAAATCTATCAGCCAATACAATTCTCGCCTTTTGAGCTTTCTTGTAATAAGCATCATAATAACCTGATGACAACACAAAATTACCGAGAATTATACGACGTTTTACTTCATCACCGAAACCTTGACTTCTTGTCTTTGTAAATCTGTCTTTTACATCCTCATCGGCAACTCTAGGCACTTGCAAACCGTATCGAACTCCGTCGTAACGTGCAAGGTTGGAACTTGCCTCTGCCGGAGCTATAATATAGTAAGTACTTACACCGTAAGTGATCTCTTCAATGCTGGTCATTTCTACAATAGCACCGACTGCTTTTAAATCTTCAATCTTTTTTTGCATTGCAGCACGAACAGCTTCATCAGTATGTTCATTTTCAAGAGTTTCACGAATTACACCAAATTTTTTACCTTTAATATCTATTGCTTTAAAATCTTTGATGTTTTCCGGTACTCGTGAAGAACTTGTAGAATCTTTTTCATCAAGCCCCATCATTTTTGATGTTAATAATGCAGCATCTTCACAATTTGTAGTCAATGTACCTACTTGATCCAAGCTGCTGCCGAATGCAGTAACACCCCAGCGTGATAATAATCCGTATGTCGGTTTGTATCCTACGATTCCGCAAAAACTTGCCGGTTGACGTACCGAACCGCCGGTATCTGTTCCCAATGCTGCCGGAACAAAACCTGCCGCTACTGCTGCAGCCGAACCGCCGGAAGAACCGCCGGGTACATAATCTTTATTAACAGGATTTTTTGTAGCACCGAAAGCCGATGTTTCTGTCGTAGACCCCATGGCAAATTCATCCATGTTTGCTTTTCCCACAAAAATTGCTCCAGCATCAGACAGACGCTGTGCTACCGTAGCTTGATAAGGCGGAATAAAATTTTCCAACAACTTAGAAGCACAAGTATTAGGAAGTCCCTCTACTGCAATATTATCTTTCGCAGCAACAGCAATTCCCTCAAGCTCTCGGTTTGTACCGTCTTTATAACGCTCCTGTGCCGCAGCTGCCATTTCGTCTAATTTATTATTAACAGACAACAGCGAATTGATTTCTTTATCCTCTGTTTCAATCTTACTTTTTAATCCTTGATAATATTCAGGTAATGACAGCTCGCCGCTTTTTACCCGGCTCAAGAATTCTTTGTAGGTTAATTGTGTACTCATAAAACAAGTCCTATTACTTTAATATCGTGCAGTTATAACAAAATGGCGGTTTAGTTGCAAGATACAAAGAAACAAAGTGACAGACCTTTATTCCAAAAAGAGATACAGGTCTGTCACTGATGACACAAAAAAAGCTCTCAGTAATCACCGAAAGCCTTCTTTTTATTATGTCAAACGAATTTTTTGGGATTTATGCGGTATCGTTATCCATTCTACATATAATCTAATAATTTCCCCTGCATTTACATCTGCCTCCATACGTATTGGTTTATCATGCCATGCTGATTTTATGCCATCAAATACACTTTCATCATTATAGCGAACATTACGATAATGAATCCAATACGGAATTCTACAATTGTTACTGTCACGCACATCACTACCAAGCAATGATATGGTAAGTTTTCCAGATGTAGACGTTTTAAAAACAAGAGCTAAATATCCCTTATATGAATTAATTGTATATCCTAATCCTCCATTTTGTAACCATGCGGGTTTATACATCTTCATTTGACAATCCGAAGTAGATATTAATTCTAGATTTGGATTCTCTGTCTTTGAAATTTTAACATCCAGTCTTGCTGTAATATAATTTTTTAGCTCATCAATATTTAATTCTGTAGATTCATAATCATGTTCTATAAAAGAATCTAAACTTTTCGCCATAGAGTTATGGTAACCATTACTTACTACAATATCTTCTATTACCTTTGTTAGTCCGATAACAGAATAACAATGACGCATGGAAAAATAATTACCATTAAAAAAATATCGATCAGCAAATCTATATATTTCATCATCAAAATAAGTTCCGAATAAATTACGAAATGAATTTGAATTAAAAACTTTTTTCAAATATTTTTCCGGAGCTCCCCACTGAATAGGAGTTCTATTTTCTCCATTATCAATCGCATCAATTACACTGCTATCACTCACATCAATTGTAAAATTACTATTTAACGTTTTATCAAAAACATTATTATTTAATGGGTACTTCTCATTAATTTTTTTTGCATACTCTACTGTTTCTTCAGCAATCACTCTACCACCGTCAAATTTGAAAGTAAGTAATTTCGGACAGTATCTAACAAATATAAGTGCAATCAACAAATTTCTATCTAAACACTCTACATTGTGTAGTTTTATTCTCCATAAATCAGGATCTAACAATGGACTTAAATCATACACATTAGCAAAAAAGTTTTCCACATCAGCCTTTCCAAAGTGACTTCTGCAACGAGTCTCCCGATACAAGTTCCAAGGATAGTCAATTGAATTATCATCTTTAATTTTATATTTTTCCTGGATTGCCTTATATGCATTCGATATTATGCGAGTAATTGACACCGACATTTCATCTGCAATATTTTTTGAATATACACCCGCAGCGTTAGCTTCCTTCTTCAAGTGTTCTTGTGCAAGTTCATTCCAATATGAACGTATAGACTCGCCACCCGCACCTGGAATTCGATATTTTTTCATTGTATATTTATGGTATTTAAAATACATTTCCTTATGAAAAGTCATTTTTGCATAAAAAGAAATGTTTATTATATCGCTAAGACTATACGGAATAGCTTGATTTGACCAATTTTCATCATTATTTAATTTAAAACCATAACTATTTGCAATAGATGTTGCAATCTCATAATCTTCAGCATGAGTATGTAACTTATCATTTGCCGAATTTATTTTTATTTTATTTAAATCAATCCCAGACATTAACACTAACAAGAATGTCAATCTACTATCAAATCCACCGGATAAATCTACCGTTATTTGATTTGTTTTTTCTGCTATATTTCTTATTATAGTCGTTTGACGCTTAAACCAATTATCCAAAGTCTGCAAACCTTCTACCGAATCTATCTCAATAGAATTTTCTTTATAATCAATGTAATCAAATTTAAGTTCTCGTTTTTCAATATCAATCATGATGATTGCATTTTTAGGCAGAAGACTAATTTCATTTATAGGAGTTTCTGAATACGCATGACTTGCTAAACCATTAACCAAAATGTAATTTGCATAATCACGGTTTAATGAAAGAGGATATCTAGTCTTAATATATTCAAGTAATCGAAAAAACGAATTACTCAATGCAAAATAATCCCCCTTTCTAAACAAATAAATACCATAACTTCCATTAAAATCTTGCTGTATAGTTACCCCCCCCCCCTTGTGTACAAATGTATACATATGCACCTAAACCATTCAAGTTTCTTGTAGCAACTTCCGTTAAATTCTCATCTTCATAAATTCCTGTATCTTGCACGGAATAACCATATAATTTTGTTTTTACATCTTGCAAATTATCAGAATCAATTATAAAGAATTCTTGTTCTACATTAAAATATGGCACATCTTCTAAGCTTGTATTAAACATTTTTCCCCCGAATTTATTATATTTTTTTCTCACAATCTCTTTTTACCATTTCTTAAGAAATTTTAAAGAAAAACTGAGAAATTTTATTTTAGAAAAAACAAGGTACAAACAAACAAAGTGACAGACCTTTATCCCAAAAAGAAATACAGGTCTGTCACCGATGACACAAAAAAAGTATAATTATTTCAATACCAAAACATGCAAGAAGTATAGTTTTTTATAATGAGCAAAATGTTTTTTTATTAAGACAGACAAATTGTTATAAATCCTTTAGCAACCACAAAATCATATATATAGGTTTTAATTTTAACACACCTATTTTCCCGACATCCTTTTGCGACAAAAGAAAACGTTCTCCTACATATTGTGAATATTTCTCTCCAAAGTTATCAATGGATTTATGATTTTTTACCGATGAGGATTTTACTTCTATGGGAATAACTTTATTTTTTGACGTAATCAAAAAATCTATTTCAAATGAATGTGTGCTTTTTTCTTTTCTCCATGTGTGATAATACAAATCTCGCCCGCTTGACTTGATTGCTTGTGCTACAACATTTTCATATAAATAACCTAAATCTGCCGGCAAAGTATCACTTAAAAGTCTCTTATAAATATCTGAAATTCCATTCTGAGAATCATTAAAAATCATTGTCGTAAATAAGCCGATATCTGACAAATATAATTTAAAACAATTTACATCTTTAGTTTGAGAAAGCGAGATACTCGGATTTAATACATTGTAACATGGCAAAACAAGTCCTGATTCTATCAATTCAAAAAGTCGTTCCTCATCCTTTCTCGTTTTTTGTTTACCTGTTGCTTTCGTTATCACATAATGCTTTTTCTTTGCTACAAGCTGACACGGAACTGATTTGTACATATCTGTTATTCTGCCGGAATCATCAATCTTTTTTAAATCATCATAATACAATTCTAATATCTCACGTTTTACTTTGTCTACTGCATCAAAATTGTTTGTAATAATGTATTGTTCTACAGCCTGCGGCATTCCACCGATAGCCATATAAATACGAAAATCCTTCATTGCATTACGATTGGTTGCATTTCCCAATTCTACATTACTTTTATATGCCATTGCCAAAATATTAGAGTTTCCTTTTGTAGCCCAAATAAACTCTTCATAATCCATCGGATACACACGTATTTTATGTTCTTCAGATGGAATCAAAATATCTTTTACATTTTTCTTTATAGATATTAATGAACCGGTTTCTATATAATCATATCTTCCGTCCTTAACAAGATGTTTAATTGCTTGTCTTGCCTTTGGAAATAACTGAATCTCATCAAAAATAATAACAGATTTTCTTTCATAAAGTTCTACTCCTGTTTCCAGTTGCAATCGTAAAAAAAAACGATCAAGCTTCGAAATATCATCAAATATTTCCAGCATTTCTTTACTGGTATTAGAAAAATCAATAAGTATATATGAATCATATTCATTACGAGCAAACTCTTCTGCAATGGTAGTCTTTCCTACACGTCTTGCACCTTCAAGTAAGCAAGCATACTTCCCGTTCCATTCATTTTTCCATTTAAGAAGTTCATCATATGCTTTTCTTTTAAACATCATTTCCACCTAAAAGATTATCATTTAATACATCTTATTATAAATAATACAATTATTTCAATACATAAAACAACAAAAACTATTATTATTTCAACATCCAAATAGATAGAAAGTATAGTTTTTTCAACATAAAAAAACAAAAGGGACAGACCTATATTCCAAATAGAGATATAAGTCTGTCACTGATGACACAAAAAAAGCTCTCGGTAATCACCGAAAGCCTTCTTTTTATTATCAATAATTTTCTTTTCTTACTTCAAAGTAAGCCTGCGGATGATTGCATACCGGGCAAACTTGCGGAGCTTCCAGTCCTACGACTACATGACCGCAATTACGACATTCCCACATTGTCACGCCGCTTTTTTTGAATACTTCCATCGCTTCTACATTTTTAAGCAATGCTCTGTATCTTTCCTCATGCATTTTTTCGATAGCCGCAACGCCTCTGAATTGTACGGCAAGTTCCGGGAAACCTTCTTCTTCAGCTTCTTTAGCCATTCTTTCGTACATATCAGTCCATTCGGCATTTTCGCCCTCAGCAGCATGAAGCAAGTTCGCAGGCGTATCGCCTAATTCGCCCAATGCTTTAAACCACAGTTTAGCGTGTTCTTTTTCATTTTCTGCGGTTTGTAAAAATAAAGCTGCTATCTGTTCATAACCTGCTTTTTTAGCCACTCCGGCAAAATAAGTATATTTATTTCTTGCCATTGACTCGCCGGCAAAAGCCTCCCACAAGTTTTTTTCTGTTTTTGTTCCTGCATATTTGTTTGCCATTATAAACTCCTATTTTTCATAGTATTGATGTCAAACTATAATATTTCTTCATTTTCATGTCATGCAATATTTTAAATATCTTAATTTTTCCTGTTTAAAACGACACTTTTCATTTTTTGTGTTGTTGTGTTTTATTTTCCGAACTTCTATATTTTTCCCGACACGTGTTGGATTTTTTAATCATAAATTAAACAAACAGGAGCAAACAATGGGAAATATCAAAAACTTCTTTAAAAATGCATTCAACGACATGAAAGAAAGTGCAAAAGCTCAACATGAAGTAGACAAAGCCAATTTCCAAGCCGCAAAAGCCGAAGCAAAAGCGAATTGGGAAGAAGCAAAAGCTATGAGTAATCCGCAGTTTTTCAAAATATCACAGCAAAAAAAGCATGATGAAATGATTACTGAAGCAAACGACAGAATTGCCGCCGCACAAGAACGAATTGACAATGCTAAAAAAGGAGAAATCAATGAATAAAAATGACCAAATTTTTATTGCTCAAAAAATCCGCTCGCAATACACCGAAAAAAAATATACAGAAATTGATGAACTTTCCGCATTAGATAAAAAAATAAAATTACCGGTAAATATTTTTGCATATACACTGGGAACCGTAGGAACTTTGATTCTCGGAACGGGAATGAGTCTTGTAACAGAATTTTCCGATCGTTTTATGTCACTCGGCATAATCACCGGAGTAATAGGAATTGCCGTAGTTGCTGTTAATTACCCTATTTACAAGAAAATTCTTTCTTCCCGCAAGAAAAAATATGCAGCAAAAATTATAGAATTAAGCGACAAAATTATTAACTAAAAATAAAAATGGAACTGCCCGAAAAATCTTGTCATCAATACACCGATTCCGACAAAAGTTCTGAATGACACCATAACTTTTATTTGTCCGGTTGTTCCATTTTTTTTAACTTTCAACCGAAGTTTTCCAATCCGGTCTGACACATAAAATTATCGTATTACAAATAAAATCAATGTCATCCTTACAATCATTATTTATCCAATCCAGTATGATTGCCATCATTCCGCTTAGATAAAACTTTGCCATATAATTTATAATTTTTTTGTCTGTCACACCGTACTTTTTGCACGCCGGTATCCACAATTTTTCAAAAAGAGAATTATAAAAATCTCCTACATTAAAAATACCAATGTTATCAACAAATACTTTGAAAAAACTTTTATTCTTCAAAACAAATTCCAAATAAGGAATCAAATATTGCGGTGAAACAAACATTGATTCGTTCATTTCATTTTTTTCTAATTCTTCAATTTTGAGTGAATAGCTTTCTAAAAAAGACTTCATAAAATTATCACGAGTCTCATGCAATAATTCATAAACACTATTGTAATGAGTATAAAAAGTCGAACGATTAACTTTAGCTTTTCTGCAAATCTCAGCCACACTGATATTGTTAATATTTTTATTTTTCAACAATTCTAATAAAGCTTCGTTCATTTTCAGCGACGTATTATAAAATTTAGCTTCTGATTTATTCATAATACCTCCTCATTATTCACACAATTGCCTACTGTTTAATTTTACAGTTTTGCAGGCAATACAACAATTTTTTATTTATCACAGAAAAAATAATTTATTTTATTTTATAATCGAAAATATTTTTGGAGCCCAGACCTGTATTCCATTTCAGCATAGAGGTCTGGGCACAAAAAAAATAAACAAAGGATTCTATCAATGAATGACATAATATTTTCTGACAATCTGACAGCACAAGAATTTTCCATACTGCGAAAATCTGTCGGTTTTCCGGAATTAACACAGCAACAAGCTGCCTCATGTATCGAAAACACAACATTTCTCACAGCTGCACATTCTGCCGACGGGCAAATAGTCGGAATGGGAAGGTGCTTGTTTGATTTCGGATATACGGCATACATTTGTGATATAATTGTACATCCGGATTTTCAACATCGTAAAATCGGTTCAAAAATCGTCGATTCTCTCAAAAAAAAGACATTCGATTGTGTATCTGACGGTGAAAAAGTTATGTTTGTGCTTGTCGCTGCTAAAAACAAAGAGAATTTTTATAAGAAACTAGGCTTTTGCTTGCGTCCGAATGAAAAGTTGGGAGCCGGAATGTCTGTGTGGATTGAAAAATAATAATAAGGAAAGGAAATAAAATGGAAGAGATTTGGGAAAAAATGTATGAGGAAGCAAAAAAAGTTTTGAAAGAACGACAAATTTCAAAATACGTTTTAGCTGGAAGTGTATCAGCTGCGATTTTATCCGGTTCGGGAAAAATCTACACAGGCGTTTGTATCGATACTTGTTCCACATTAGGAATTTGTGCAGAACGAAACGCAATCTTTAATATGATTACAAACGGCGAACATGAAATAAAAAAAGTAATCGCATTAATACAAGAAGCTGATAAATTAATAGAAGGCGGAGCTCCCTGCGGTGCATGTCGTGAATTAATGGTTCAGCTGATGCCGGAAAAATATAAAGACATTGAAATCATGTTAGATTACAACGCAAATAAAATAATGAAACTGGGAGAATTAACTCCGCAATGGTGGATATAATGAGTTATAAATTCGCTTTTTATACAAACGACTATTTCGACAAAATACAACAAATGATTCTCGATTCTTATCAATGGGATTTTCCTGTTTTCGGAATAAGTCGCATGGAATTTGCAGCTTATCTTCATCCGTATTTTATCGGAATGAACAGTGTTTGGGAGCGAACCTGCGGTGTTTGGTTTGACGAAAATAAGATTATCGCTTGTGCCATAAATGAAGCAAACGATGAAGGCGACGCTTTTTTTATTTTTGACAGTCGCAAACGTGCCGAAGATTCACTGCTTATCGAAGAAATGATTTTCTTTGCAAAGACAACAATGTCTACCGTTTCTGATGACGATATCACAAGAAGTGTCACTTTGCATATTCCTCAATGGAACAGTACATTAAAAAATATTGCCGAAAAATCCGGCTTTATAAATAATAATTGGGACGATAAATTATTGATTTTACCGTTTGGTGATAAAGATTTCCAAGTAAAATTACCTGATGGCTATGTTTTTGTTACCGGTGATGAAGTCCCGCCGTTTTATGCCGCAAATGTTCACATGGCAGCTTTCAACTACAGTATAAAAAGTGTTAAAAACGGCGAAAAAGCATTTACCGATTTACGTAATGCTCCACATTACAATCCGAAACTTTCACTTTATATTTTAGATTCTCAAAAACGCCCGGTAGCTTTTGCAAATATTTGGTATTGCGAAAAAATGCCGTATTGCGAACTAGAACCTCTGGGAGTCGCTTGGTGGGAACGCCGCAAAGGCTTGGCTACGGCGATTTTGTACGAAGCTGCAAACCGGGTAAAAAAATTATTTCCTCAATGCAAAGGAATGACCGGCGGCGACCAGTTTTTTTATGAAAAAATCGGTTTTGTTGAAAAAGCAAGATATGAGCAATACAAGTGGCAAACCGAAATCTATCCGTCATGGGATAAACGCAGTGAGGAAATGAAGCCACAGATTTGAAATAATAAAATTAATTGGTTAATAATTTTTTATAAATCATTTAAAATAGGCAGAAATTATTTGAAATTCAAAGGGATATCTGACAATGAGTGAAAAAGAATTAGTAAATATTTCTGACGACAAGGCAATTACCGTATGGAATAAAGTTTTGACCGGAGCATTGAAACTTCCCGGCACAAGAATCAACAGAAACGCTTTTCTTACAAAAGAATTAGAAAAGTATTACTCCAAAGAAACTATTAATATCGCACTGGAAAACGGACTGTATTCTTCCGGTATTGATAAAGAAGTTTTAGATAAAATAGCCAAAAGTGTAATCAATTATCACACAAATATCGCTACCGGGATTTCTTTCGGAGCCGGTTTACCCGGAGGTTGGTGGATGGCTGCTACAATTCCGGCAGATTTGGCTCAATTTTACGCACAAATAATAATCGTTGCTCAAAAGCTAGCCTATCTTTACGGATGGGGCGACTTCACTTCAGAAAATGTAAGCGATGAGTTTTTGAATATTTTAACATTGTTTATAGGAGTAATGTCCGGAGTTGGTGCTGCAGAACATGGTATAAAAATTCTAGCAGAAACATTTACCAAGCAAATTGCAAAAAAATTACCGCAACAGGCATTAACAAAACACGCAATTTATAATGTCATAAAAAAAGTAGCATCTTTCTTAGGTGTAAAAATAACCAAAGAAACTTTCGCTAAAAATATTTCAAAAATAATTCCTGTTTTAGGCGGAGTCGTTTCCGGAACAATTACACTTGTTACATTCAAACCGATGGCTGAAAGATTAAGAAAATATTTGGCAAGCTTACCATTAGAAAAATAAGGAGAAATAAATGAGTAAAGTCGGCGATTGGTTTTTTGAAAAATTTTTGACTATGTTATTGAGCGGAAGTTCGATGATTTTAAATACCGCTCCTATCAAAAAGAAACTTGCAGAAGTTTTGACACAAAAGATAAATGAACAAATCGGAACTGACAGTTGCAGTGTCTCTTTTAACGAACTAAAAATTAACAGTCACGATTGTTTTAGAGAAATATCAGTCAACGGAACTTTTACTATTTCTGATACTGATATAAAAAAATTGATAAAACAAAATAAAGGATAAATCTATGTTTAAACGTATGCCGTTCCCGGGCGAAGAAATTCGCCTACTTTGTACTGAATGCAACCATGATTTTTTGGGAACAGAACCGGATTGGGGTAAAAAATTAAAAGAAGTTTGTCCAAAATGCGGCAGCAAAAAGGTAATAAAAAATCCGTTTATCTGTTATTAGTTTTTATAGAAATACACGATAGATACTAATTTCTGTCCGCATTATTGTTTCATGGGAAAAATTATTACATTACTATTTGATTGATTTTTCAAAAACATTTAATAATGAAACAAATAGAAAAGAAGGAATCTTTTATGAGTGAAAAACAAATTGAATATTCTGTTTTTTGTATAGAAAATGTTGCTGAACGTCTGGGGAAAACAGGTACAGAAATTTTCAACTTATTAAATAACAGCGGACTTTTAAAAGATTATATTTTTCCTTCTTACGAAGCACTTCACACACAAAGTAAACAATATATCGTTGATGAAATAATTTCAGTTTTAAAAGAAAGGAATTTTGTTGTATGAAATTATACCACGGTTCAACACAAATTGTAAAAAGCCCTCTTGTTAATTTCGGGCGTGAAAATCTTGATTTCGGAAAAGGATTTTATACTACAGATTTAAAAGAACAAGCTGAAAAATGGATGGGGCGTTTTGTAGCATTAGGAAAAAAATGTTTTGTAAATGTATACGATTTTAATAATCAAGATATTGAGAAAAAATATAGATACAAAAAATTTTCTGAATACAATGAAGAATGGCTGGATTTTATTATTTCATGTCGTTCAGGAAACAAAGATTATATAAATTACGACATAATCGAAGGTGGAATTGCAAACGATAAAGTTTTTAATACAATAGAATTATATTTTGCAAATCTAATTGATAAAAATACATCTCTAAATCGTTTAAAATATGAATATCCAAATAATCAAATATGTTTTGTTAATCAATCTGTATTAGAATGTGTTTTGCATTTTATAGGTTTTTATGAAATAGGAATCTCAAAATGACAGCGGATAAAACTTTATTACAAATGAAATATGCTCGTATAATTTCTTTACTTGCAAAAAAAATGCAAATCCCCGAAGATAAAGCGATGGAACTATTCTACAATTCAAACACATATTATTTTATGAGCAATGGAATAAGCGATTTTCATTGCTTAAGCGATGCTTACCTTACAGAAGAAATTTTTCTGGAACAAAAAATTAATCATACATAAAAAATATTGGACAAAATCGCATCTTTACTAAATATTTTCCTTCATTAAATATTTCTTGCTATACTGTCATATCTGTTTTAAACAACTTACCGGAGAATAAAAAAATATGTACGGAGCAATTTTAGGTGATATTATCGGACAACCTTATGAATTTGGACCTTATAATATAAGAACAAAGGATTTTCCACTTTTTACAAAAAAACCTCGATTTACAGATGATTCAATCATGACAATTGCAATTTGTGACGGAATTTTGAAAGCGGGAATTGATGCTGACGAAGAGACAATGAAAATTTCAATGATAAAAAGTATGCATCATTGGGGACACAAATATCCACGTGCTGGATACGGACAGAAATTTTATTTATGGTTAGCACGAGAAGATACTAAACCATACAATAGTTGGGGAAACGGAAGTGCAATGCGAGTTTCATCAGTGGGCTGGCTGTTTGATACACTAGAACGAACTCGCCAAGTTGCTCGTTGGAGTGCAGAAATCAGCCACAATCACCCGGAAGGAATTAAAGGTGCCGAGTCTACAGCTTCAATAATTTGGATGGCTCGAAACGGGTACAGTAAAACAGAAATAAAATCATTCGTTGAAAAAGAATTTAAATATGATTTAAGCAGAACATGTGACGAAATCCGTCCGGGATACTTTCATACGGAAAGTTGTCAAGAAACCGTCCCGGAAGCGATTACGGCATTTCTGGAGGGAAACGACTTTGAAGATGTAATTCGTACGGCTGTTTCTTTAGGTGGTGACTGTGATACTTTAACTTGTATTGCCGCCGGAATGGCTGAAGCTTTTTACGGAGTCCCGAAAAGTTTAAAAGAAAAATGCTTAGAAATTACTACTGATGACATACACAAAATTTTAAATAAATTTGATAATGCAAAGAAAGGAAAAAAATAATATTTTTTCTTATATATGACATTATTTGTCACAGTATTTTTGTTATGATAATAAATATCAGGAGGCATTTTATGATAAAACGAATAATCAAAGATTGCATTTTGGCTACCGGCGTGATCCTCGGCGGTAAAGTTGCTTTAAAATATGTTGATAAAAATCCTAAACTAAAGGTTGTAAAAGACAAAATCTGCAAAACCGGAAAAGATTTTTCAGAAAATTGCAAAGATATAGCTAAGTCTATTGTCGATGTATTCAATTCTGAAAATTCTGATGAAAATGCAGACCACTCAGAAAATACCTAAAGAAAATCATTTTGTTACGAAACGGATTTTGTAACAAATATTTATTTTACTTTAGGGTTTTCGACCTCCACAAAACTATCTATACCAAAAGCAAAATGTACAATGTTTTATATTGTCTTTAAACCTTTAGGTACATTTTGCTATAGATAGTTTTTTTATTTTAGACTCTCTGCATTATTTAAATTTTTGCATATAAAAATATATTTTTTATAATCCGTTTTATTGGGCATATCGTTTCACTAATTCATAAGCAAATCGATATGCATTTTTTATTTCTGTACAATTTTCAAACCAGTCTTTATTACGAATCATTCTGTCTTCAAAGAAATTTTTTAATTCTTTCATTGTAATTCTTTTTATCTGTTCTGAAGTTAAAGTCGTATTATAAACATCAAGCATTACGGCAAAATCGTTTAAAAGCGGAACTTTCATTGCAGAAGAAACAATATTAGGCGAAAGAGTTTTTATTTTCTGTAACAGTTTAAAACAAGTTTCCGCATCGTATTTAAAATTATGCAAAGGTTTAAAAGAAGCAAGCATACAAGCATTATGAGCTGCCACATTGCGAAGCCGTCTTACAGATTCAAAATGCTTTATATTCTCACAAGGAATTTCAAAATATTTATAATAGTATTCAAAGAAAATCGTAAAATCATAAAACGAAAGCAATTCGGTAATATTCCAAACAGCCAATTTTTCTAAATGTTTAATTTCTGAAGCACTGTAACTGGCAAGATAAATTGTAGCAGTAACTGATTCTTTAATTTTTGGATGTTTTTCAAAAAAATCTTCTACAACTTTATATCCGTCATCACGAGAATTTTCTTGGCAATCATTTACAAGTTTAACTTTTAAATAATGTTCCAAATCTATGGTAAGTTTTAAAATTAATTTTCTGAAATGCATATCAATAGTAGAAAGTTCTACCAAATGACCGAAATCCAGCCCTACATATTTTCCTGTTTTCGATTTCTTTTCAAAATCACACGCATAATGTTTTAATCGGAAATAATAATTATGTTCCGAAAGAAAATGCCTTGCATAATCTTCTGTTTTATAATTAAAAGTAACTCCTAAATCATTTTTTAAATAATTGATTATTTGTTCTACATTTAATTTTTGTTCAGATTTTGTCTCTTTTTTTGCCATAAAATCTCCGTATTCTTTATTTATTTTATGCTGTTTGTTATTTGCAACAATTCATTTCGCCATTTTCCGAAAAGCTTCGTTATATAACCAAGTTCTGCACCTACAAGAAGTGCCGCAATCAAAGTCCCTATTCCTACACTTTCAAAAGTGTGCAATGCCGCAAAACAAGTTATTCCGGAAATTAAAACCATAACCGAATCGAGTATTATTTTTACATTCGAAAACTTCAATTTCGTTACTATAGAAATAGCTTCTACAATTCCCTCTCCGGCAAGCGGCATAACATTCGCCGGAATATAAAAAAATATTCCTATCGCAACCAAAATCGTACTTATTAACATAAGAATCATTTTCCAAATCATGCTGTCGGGTGTCGGAATAAATGAAACTAAATAATTGCAAAATGTTGTGAAATACCCAAAAATTATACCGGCAAGTATCTGAAAGAAATTAGCAGGATTAAATTTTTTTCCTAAAAGGAGCAGCTGCAACAACACAAGTACGCAATGAAAAATTATTGTCGCTTTGCCCATTTCTATTCCCCAAACGCAAGTCATAGTATAAGGAACAGAACTTAACGGTGATACTCCCAAATCTGATTTTACAGATATTGCGATTCCTATTGTTAAAATAAATAAGCCTAAAAGATACATAGGAATTCTTATTTGCAAATTCTTCACAAATCATTCTCCGTACAATTTTCAAACTATTTATGGTATAAAATCTACATCATAAATTTCAAGGAAAATCGAATGAAAATTATTTCCCTGTTAGAAAATACTTGTAAAACTGAAAATTTCCAAACAGAACACGGGCTTAGTTTGTACATAGAATCTAATAATAAAAAAATTCTTTTTGATATGGGGCAATCCGATTTATTTGCAAAAAATGCTGAAAAATTAGGCGTAAATCTTACTGATATAGATTTTGCAATTCTTTCACACGGACATTATGACCACGGCGGCGGAATGGAAACTTTTTTGCAAATTAATAAAAATGCTCCGATTTACATCAGTCGCCATGCATTTGAAAATCATTATAACGGAACAAAAAAGTTTATCGGATTGGATAAGCAAATATCAAAAAATAATCGATTGGTATTTACCGAAGATTATCTGGAAATATCCGCAAATTTTGAACTTTTTTCGTGTAATAAAGAAAATCATCCATACAAAACTAATCCATTTGGACTTACAATATTTGAAGATAATACTTTTTATCCTGAAGATTTCCGTCATGAACAATATTTTCTTGTACGTGAAAATGACAAACGCATACTTTTCAGCGGCTGCTCACATAAGGGGATTTTAAATATTATGGAATGGTTTAAACCTAACATTTTAATAGGTGGTTTTCATTTTAAAGATTTGGATCCTTCCGACAAGGACGATACTCGACTTTTCGAGGCGGCTCAGATTTTGAAAACATATAACACGAAATATTTTACTTGCCATTGTACCGGCGTAGACCAATTTAATTTTCTAAAAAGCATTATGAATCAGCAATTGGAATACATTTCTACCGGACAAATTATCGAAATATAAAATCTTTACTGAATTACGGCTCCGCCGGCAACTATCGATTTTTCATCTCCGTTACCGTCATACAAAACTACATGTTGCCCGGCAGCCGCCCAAGGTGTCGATTCTTTTAATAATATACATTCATTTTCAATATTTTTAACCGGAACAAAACCGGCAGAAGAACGCAATCTGGCAGTAAGATTTTCTTGATTCTCTTTTAATTTGTATTTTCCGTGTAAGACTAATTGTTTAATATTTATTTTATCTTTGTATAAAGACGCATAATCACCGACAATTATTTTGTTTTCTTCCGGAATTATCTCTGTAATAAACAACGGCTTGTTTTCTTTTAGTCCCAAGCCTCGCCGCTGTCCTATCGTATACAATGGATAACCGCAATGTTCACCCAGTTTTTTTCCGTTGCTATCAATTATTTCGCCAGGCAGAAACTCAACTCCGTTATCTTTCAAAAATTGCATTATTCCGTCCGGAGCAAAACAAAGTCCCTGACTGTCTTTACGCTCTGCTGTCACCAAACCAATTTCTTTGGCAATATTGCGAACTTCTTCTTTATTTTTGCAATACGACAACGGAAAAACTATTTGTTCCAAATCCTCCGCAGACAAACGATACAACATATACGATTGATCTTTAAATGTCGCATTCCATCTACGAATATATGATAATCCGTCATCTAAATTTTGTATCGCAGCGTAATGCCCTGTAGCAATTTTTGTGATTCCTTCACGTTCTGCAATTTTTAATAATTTATCAAATTTGAAAACTGAATTACAAAGCGGACACGGCGACGGTGTAACACCTTTTTTATAATCGTTTATAAAGCCGTCAATTACAGACTTTTTAAAATCATCTTCACAATAATCAAAAATAAGTTCTATTCCCAAACGCTCCGCTGCACATGAAGCAAAATCAATATTTTCATGTTGATTATTATTTATAAGCAATTGAACGCCGACTACTTCATAACCGGCACGCTGCAAAAGAAAAGCGGAGACGCTGCTGTCAACACCTCCGCTAAATCCCACAATTATTTTTTCTTTCATAAATAACCGCTAATCTTTTAATTTTCCGTCATAATCTTTGTAAATAAACTTCTTTTTGCCGTCATAACAAAATGCTCCTTCTACAGAAACCAATGAAAACGCATCATCGGTATTTTGAAAAAGATTATATTGCAAAATATAAAAATACAAACTTCCGCTTTTCCCTTCATGAATAAAATGCGGAATATCAATTTGCAAAGTTACATAATCAGAATTCTCATATGAACCATTACACCAGCTCCATGCCCCATTATATTCAGTTCCTGCAACTTTATCTAAAGTTAAACTTTTACTTTCAGGCTTATCTGATTTTTTGTTAAAAATATCTTGCTCTTTTAACTCTTCTACAATAGTTTTCACCAACGGGTCAAAGATTTCTTTTTCTTGTTTGATTGTCAATATATCACCTGTAAAAGATGCATCCTCAGTAATAAAATTCTTCACATCGGCATTTTCTTCCGCCACCATTCTGAATGAATATTTCCCGGTAGGAGTCTTTTCGTCATCGGCAAGATACTCCAACAATGTAAAAGAGAACTTCTTTTCTTGCAAATATATCAATCCGGAAGCATCAATTGCCGGACAATATTTAGTCACTGTATCACATTGATATTGATTAGCACCTAAATCTTCAACTTTTCCTGTCACTAAATCAGACAAAGATGTCAATAGATTATAACTGGGCCTGCTTCCGTCAAGAGCCGCTACCATATATTTCCCTTCTTTGTAGTCATTAACAGTAACTATACCGTGAAGTTTCTCTTCATAATACTCACGAGCTTCTGACTTTTGTACATTTTCTGAAAGTACATAGCGATGTTCCGTACTCTCACACGAAAAAAACATCACACAAGGAATACACAATAAAAAAAGTTTTTTAAACATCTTTACCTGCCTCCTCGTATTTAGAAAGAATATCCGCCGGAAATAAATACTGTCACGGCAAAAGCTTCCAAATCTTGAATAGCAGTAGAACCGCCTATCATCTGAGCTTTACCCACACCGCCGGAAATTGTTGCACCGAGATTTACCGACATTGACGCTGTCGCATATCCTATACTGAAACTTCCGCCGTACATATTCACATGATCAAGCTGGTCAGTCTTTCCGCTTTCAAGTTCCGGAGTATTGGCATTATCCGTAAAGAAACCAAGTCTCAATGGGAAGTTTTGTGTGATGTACCATTCTATCCCTGTAGAAAGATTCCACGTAAACCAATTATGAAAATCTGCATATTCATTTTTTTCATCTTGAACAGCCACATAAAAACTTCCGTCAAGTGACACCACGAGCGACTTATTAATAAATCCGGCAATCCCGATTGTCTGTTTTACAAATGTGGAACGAAATAAACCGTCCTCAAAAATATTGATTACGTCATTTTCTTTAGAAACAACATTTGCATCAAAATATCCTAAAGCTAAATTAGGACTATTAAGCCCATTTAATGCAGTAACCTTGTTCGATTTTACATCAACTAAATGTAATGGCATACTGGCAGAGTAACCGATAGACAAATATTTTATAGGCATATACTGAATCCCAAAATTACCCACAAGACTGACTATATCATCACGTATATACTGCGATGAAAAAGACGTTTGCGATGACTCATTTTCTAAATTATAAACCTGGCTTTGCTGAAAAATTTGGCGGTTGTTCGTATAGCGAACAAACAAACCGAAACCTATAGACAGCTGCTTAGACGGCAAAAATGAAAATGACGGACCGGCTTCATAAACCATATAAGTTTTGCTTAAGTCCACATTTAAATTATTTGTATATTTTACCCCGTCTGTTGATGTAGGGATTTTGAAAGAATCACGCTGGTCGTACAATTCACTGTCCGGACTGGCTACGGTAAATGCAAAAGTGAAATGTTTATATTTCTGCAAAAAACCGAAAAAGTTCGGAATAAAAGAAAAAGAGCGACGAGTGTAATCAATAGATTCTTTAGCACCGTCAAACTTTATTCCTTTATAGATGAACTGTTTATATTGAATTGCATTTGCCGAAAGTGAGAAATAATTCGATGATGAAAACGACAATCCCGCCGGATTGTAATAAACACCTTCCGGGCCGTCGGCAATCGCACAATAAGCACCACCCATACTTGCGGCTCTGTCCCCGATAAAGAAATTATTAAAATGATAATCATCTGCAAAAATCAAATGCATACAGAACATCATCATTATTAAAAAAATATTTTTCTTGAAATTCATAAAATAATCCTACTCCAAAGAATTCAGTTGATTCATAAAATTATTAAAATTTTCACTGACCGGTAAAGTTCGCACATCGAAAGATTTAAAAACTTCCAATTTTGCAAGTCGCTCATTCATCGGCGGATGAGTTTTGTCAAGTTCTTGCAATGAAGCATCACCTTTTTTTGCTTCAAGTCGTTGTAAATAAGCAACATAATCATCAATATTTACATTTAATGATAGAAGTAATTCACCTGCGTATTCATCTGCTTCAAATTCCGTATCAGCTGCAAATCCTTCTATAAATAATCGTTCTTCTATTTTTTCAGAAACTTGTGCTGCCATTGTAGAAACGACTTGACGAGGTCCTGCAATAAAGCGAGCCAGAATCTCGAAAAAGTTCATCTTAGTTTCAATCTTTACGTTATTTGTAATATGGTATTTATTGATATGCCCCAACTCATGAGCTATTACGCCGGCCAACTCCCCCGGAGTTTGCAATGCTTTTAATGCACCTTTTGTAATCAATATATAACCGCCGGGCAAAGAATAAGCATTCACAGAGTCAGTATTCAATACTGCAAAATAGTAATCAAACTCTTGTCTGGCACAATACAAAGCAATACTTTTTCCGAATTTATTCAAATAAGCCGTAAGAGCTTCATCTCGAATTACTCCGTATTTACCGGCAAGTTTTGCAAATGCCGCACTACCTATTTCTTTTTCCTTTTCTGCAATTTCCAGCGTTTCTTTTTGTTCAGAAGTGATGACATTGTCTTTTGTCGTCGCACATGAACATATCACAAACAAAGAAACTATTATTAAAAAACATCTGGATAAAAAATGTCTTTTAATATCAAGAGAAAATCTTTTCATTTGTTCTCCTCACTTTTTACTTATTTTTCGTAAAAGCCTTCTACTTCGGCTTCTGAAAAATTGAAATTCTCTTCAATCCATTTTAATGAATTAAAATCATAATTACTGAATTTCATGTTTTCTCTTTCACGAACATTTTCAGAACCAAGCCCTCTGATTGCCGCAGCTGATGTAGAATAAACAGATGCTCTTTTTCTTACATCCATATTCACAAAATCTTTCATTGAAGAATTCCCCATCGTTACGGTAGCATTCGGTGCTTTCCCAATAAATGCTTTCTGTACAAAACCTTCAACTCCGTCTTTACTGATTTTTATCCATCGCCCACTTTCTTCCAAACACTCGACTTTATCACCGTTTTTCAATACAGTAAGTTTAGCAGAAGAAAATTGAGCTTCCGACAAAACCGGACATAATTTTGCAGTAACATATCCCGGAGCTGCAAAAGCCGAAACCACAGTACACACTACAAAAAGTAAACAAAAAAATTGTTTTTTCATAACAAGCCTCCTATGTATAGAAAAAATATATAATTTTAACATTTTTTAGATGTATTTCAAATAATTATAAAAATATTTTATTTATCGGTCATTGTCCATGTTCCGCTCCAATTTGCAGGCGGCGGATTTTTTGTGAAATAATCACAACGTTCAACAAACACTTCAGCCAGCAGATTTAATACTTTAAATACTTTTGCACCTTTGCGGAACAACGCTTTTGATTTCGCAAAATCCTTTTTAAAGTAATATGAAAGTGCCACTTTAAAAGCTTTTGCTTCTTTTTCTAATATTTCAATTTCATCCTTGCGATCTGTGTATTTTGCATACTCAGCCAACGGAGTATAAATTCTGATTCCTTGAGCCTTACCTTTTACGGCAACTATATCAAGGAATGCACACAAATAATGGTCTTTTACCTTTTGGTATGTGGATTCCGTAATAAGAACTTTTACTTTATAATACTTAGTCAGCCCTTCTACACGAGCACCCAAATTTACATTATCACCGATTAACGTATAATCCAAACGTTTTGCCGAACCGATATTTCCCACAATCATATCACCGCTGTTTATTCCTACTCCGTTAGCCAATGAAGGATAACCTTCGGCTGCAAGTTCATCGTTAAGTTCTTTTAATTTTTCTTGCATTACGATAGCTGCACGCACTGCATTATAAGCCTGATTTTCATCTTCAGTAGGTGCACCCCAAAACGCCATTATTTCATCACCGACGATTTTATCGAGAGTCCCGTTAAAATCAAAAATAACATCAATCATTTTTTCCAAATAACGATTTAAAATACTTACAACAATCTCCGGAGAATATCGTTCTGAAAACGTTGTAAAACTTCGAATATCACTGAACAATACCGTAATATCTCTTTTTTTACCGACTTCTCCCACCAAGCTGTCGTAATTTTTCAAAACTTCATCCATTACCGACGGAGCCAAATATTTCCCCATTGCAGTTTGAACACGTTTTTTTTCAGCTTCTTCGGAAAATGAAATAAAAACTAATGTTCCCAAATATGTCATCACCATTCCTAATAAAGGAATCAATATAGGCAATAAAATTCCCCAAAATTTAAGGAGCAACAATTCTACCAACACCACTAAAATTATAAAAGCAGCCCCGAAAATAGTTTTAAAATATTTATTCTTTCCATAAAGTACAAAAAGTGACATCATCACGATACAAAGCGAAATTGCCAGCAACCATATAAAATCTGGAACTACATACAATCGTTGTTTTTTTAGAATATTACTCATTGCAGAAATGTGAATAAAAGGTCCGGCAAAGTTTTTTCCCATAGGAGTAACTTTATTATCTTTTAAACCGTTTGCCGATGAACCGATTACAACAATTTTATCTTTGAAAAAAGACGGCGGATAATCCAAAGAATCTATGGATACACCTTGACGATATAATTGAACATTTTGATAAATACCGATAGCAGACAAAGTATTTTCTCCGAAACGTTCCAATGTGTCATAAAAGTTAATTCTGAAACGTCCCTCTTTATCCAAAGGAATTTTTACCAACAATTCATTATCACGCATAAGCAACAAATCTGAACCCACTAAAGCTAATTTAGTAGGTTGCAATTTCATCATCAAGCCTCGTAATGCCAAACAAGGGTAATATTTACCTTGATATTTCAACAAAATATTACATCGTCTTGATATTCCGTCTGCATCTTCAACATGATTTACAAGATGTATCATACTGGAACATTCATTTAATAACGGATAAGGCATTTGATAATCATTTAATTCCGGAATTTTAATTTTCGCCTTACTGTCATCTACATCAATACTAAAATTATATTCCGCAGATTCCGGCAGCTGTTCTGTTTGATAAACCGAACTGATTTTTGAAAAGATAGCTGCGTGGCTTAGATTTCCGTAAACTGAACTTATAGCTGCAAAGTCGCTGTCTTCCGTACTGATATCTTCGTCCAAACGTTTGGAAGAAAGTTCAGTAAACAAAACATCGAATAAAACGGCTGCCGGTTCGCCCTCCATCATATATTCCACCATATTACCGAAAACACTTGCACGAGGCCACGGCCAACCACCATACAAAGATGACATTACACCAAGCGAATATTCATCAACATCGATAAAAACCAAATCTTTATTTACTTCTAACTTCTGATTAAAATATCTAAACCTAAGGTCTAAAAATTTATCCTCCATTAATTCAAAAACTCCGGAAATGTGAATCACAAACATTACGAAAATAATGCATGCCGAATAAATTAAGGAAAAGAACAAAGGTTTTTTAGCGTTTTTTGTTTTCATAAAATTACTCCTGAATATTTCGAATAAGTTCTACTATTTTTTTTAAATATTTTAAATATCACAATGCATAAAAAAACGACTTCCCCATTACTGAAGAAGCCGTTAAAACTTATTTAGGAGTATATAAATTATTAATATCTTATTACTGTAACCGCAGTACCTTCACATTTAGTTGACTTAGGAGAAGCACCGTTGGCATCAAAAATAATTGTTCCGCCAACAGGATTATCGATATTACTATCCGGATTTACAACAATACAAAGTTTTGTTCCGTTTGTATTTTGTACATCATAAATAACTGCATTTCCTTGCGTTCTTGTTGTTCCGACACCTTTTCTGTTGCGAAGTCCGTCATTCTCTTTTCTGAGTTTGATTAAATCCGCATGATATTTAAATAAGCCGTTATGTGTAGATTTTAACTTCCAATCAATTGCATTTGTTTCGATACCTGCCATGTAACTGTTGTGAGCCATTCTTCCGCCGGCACCTTTTTCCTTAGTACGAAGGAATTCATCTCCGGCATGAATAAACGGAATACCTTGAGATACAAGTAAAATCCCATGACCGAACTTCAATACACGTTGTGCATAATCACCTGTTACACCTGCGGCACCGATTTTATCCCATAAACAAAGGTTATCATGTGCAGAAATATAGTTAATTGACTGATCTGGTGTCCCAGTAAAGAAACGAGTCCAAAGACCTTCAGAGTCGCTTCCTAAATTTGTTCCAGATCCTCTTAATCCAACAGAAACATTATAAGCTGAACTTCCATAACTTCCCATTTGATTAAATATATATCCCTTTCCACCATCATCATTTGAACCTTTCAATGATTCACGATATTTTCCGTTGAATACGCCAACTTTTGCATTTGTAAGCTCTTTTACAGCACTCATACGAATTTTTTGACTTTCTTCATTATCTGTCGCATATCCGTTCCAAGGCTCTCCGTACATCAAAAGCATTCTGTCTGAGAATTTATTATTGTTTAAATAATCTCCCCAATCTTTTACCGCAGATGTATGATAAATACCGATTAAGTCAAAACGGAATCCGTCAATATTATATTCGTCTACCCAATATTCCAATGAATCACGAATCATTCTGCTTACCATCGGAACGCCTGTATTAACACTGTTTCCACATCCGGAAAGGTCACCTGTTGTATAGTATTTACCTGAAATATTTTTAAACATTTCTTTATCAAAAGTATGATTGTAAACAACATCCATGATTACACGGATTCCGTTTTTGTGGAATTCGTTAATCATTTCTTTTACTTCACGGATTCGCTCTACATAGTCGCCCGGACAAGTAGAAAATCTGTCTTCAGGAACATTGTAGTTTACAGGGTCATATCCCCAGTTATAAATATCATCCAATGTAGTATTATGCTTTGTTGCATAATCATAGAACGGCAACAACTGAACATGAGTTACACCTAACTCTTTTAAGTGATCAATACCTGTTGATACTGTTCCACATTTTGTTCCTGTTTCTACCATTCCTGGAAATTTACCTGCATTTTTAGCAGTTCCGCCCCATGATGAATCTGATGTAAAATCGCCTACATGAACCTCATAAACGATTGCGTCATTACGATTTTCCAATTTAGGTCTGTCAGCCCAACCGCCGGCAGGATCTGTTTGATCTAAGTCAATAACGATATTTGCACTCGGTCCGGCGTAAGCTGTATAACTAAATCCATTTTCTAAACCGTTTGATTTAAGAACATTAGATTTTTGCTGATTTCCGTCATACTTAACCATTACACCGTAAGGGTCACGGACTTCTTTTCCGTTAATTTTGAATTGGTATTCAGCCAAATGTAAATCACCGCTTACAGATACCCCGTAAATTTTTGATGAATCAGGATAATCTCCGTCAACTTTAAATCCGGCTGTACAAGTATATTCTTTTGCTGTTCCGCCTTTCGGAGTAACTGTTACGGTTACATTACTTGAATCAGGTGACCAAATACTGAATGCAGTAGCTGAACTTGTATAATAAGCCCCCAATCGTGTAGGAGTTGCAGGTTTATCTACCTTTGTAAAAGTTGCACTTTCCGTAGATTCCAAACTTCCGTCTGTTCCCCAAACTTTCACTGTTACAGATTGTCCTATAGAAAGACTTTCACCTACAGAAATCGTTTGACCGTCAGTATAAGCTGTTCCGCTTGTTTTAGGATCGCTTCCGTCAATTGTATATTTTGCCGATGTACAATTTGCAGCTGTCAATTTTACAGACTGTTTTGCACCGCTGAACTGAACATTTCCACTCGGACTTAAACCTACTGTAGGGTCTGTACTGAACGGATTTGCTGTTTCAAATTCTTTTGTAGCAAAATTAAACCAAGCTTCATTTACGCCTGTAGGAAGAGTTACACCCGGTTGCATATCAGCAGGATAACGATTTGAAGATGATTCACTTTCTACAAAAATACACAAAGCTCCGCCGGCACTTACCCAACTGTCAGTAAGATCAATGTAATAAGTATTTCCGTCTGCAGATTTACTCATAGCCTTTCCCGGCCATTTAGGACCGGTATTTGATTCATCTGATGAATAATAATACAAATTATAAGATGACCAACTAGCACCATAGAAATGTACACGGTATCCGTTGATTGCTTGCTTTACTGTAATTGAAGCTGATGCAGTTTTTCCTTCGTAAGTTGCCGTAACAGTAGCTTTACCGGCAGATGCACCAGTAACAGTTGTTCCGCTTAATGTGGCTGCTGTTCCGCTTATTTCAACTTTAGCTTCAGATGTAACATCCTTTGTTGTGCCGTCTGAATAATTAGCAGTCACAGTCACACTTGCTGTTTTTCCTACTTCTATAGAAGTTTCAGAAAGATTTAACGCTATATCAGAAAGTACCACGTTGTCAGTTTGTACATTTACTTCTTTTTGGCAACTTACCGATTCGCTTCCGTCTTTATAAGTTGCACTGATTGTTACAGTTCCGTTTTTTGATGCAGTCAAAACATTAGAAGACAAAGCTGCAATATCACTACCTGTTACAATGGTATAAATCGTCTTATCAGTAACATCAACCGTACTTCCGTCTGAATATGACGCAGTAGCTTTTAACGTATAAGTAACTTTAGTTCCGTCAACACTTAACGCCAATGAACTTACGACTTTGTCCATTGTTACAGTAATCGCAATTTCTGCTGTCTTTGTAACACCGCTGTCGGTATATGAAGCTGTTATCTTTGCTGTTCCTGCAGCTTTTGCTTCAAACATTCCGTCAGAAATACTTACAATCGAATTGTTATCACTTTCAAAAATAGCATCATTCGCTATAGCTTTAGTACTGCCGTCTGAATATGTTGCAGTAAGAATAATTTCTGAATGACTGCCGACAGCTATTGTTTTAGCTGTCTTATCAAAAGCTATTGATGAAAGACTTTTAACCGTAACGGCACAAGTACCTGACAATTTCACTCCGTCTTCTTCGTAAGAAACAAGTATTGTTGTTGTTCCGCCACTTATTCCGGTAATAACTCCGTTACCGTCTACTGATGAAATATCTATTTTCTCACTTGTATATTGAGCTTTTGATGTAACATCAATACTGCTTCCGTCATCATAATAAGCAGTTACATTCAAAGAAGCGTTTCCTCCGACTGCTAAAATCAAATTATCTCTTGATAAAGCAATAGACTTCAAAGTTTTAACAGGAGTAGGATCACCCTCAGCTAATACTTCAAAATTTACTGATTTCTCTTTTGTCACACCTTCTTCGGTATAAGTAATCTTTATGGAACAAGTTCCTTTTGCCACACCGGTAATAATTCCGGACTCATCTACTGTTAAAATAGTTGAATCGTTTGATGTATAAAAAGCAGAAGATGTAACATCTTTTTCTGTATCATCAGAATATTTTGCTTTTACCGTAAGATTAACTGTTTTTCCCTCATAAACATAAGCTTGTGAATGCAAAACAGAAATATCTTTTAATGTTACCTTTTCGGTTACACTGGTAATTTCCAAAGTAATATCTGTTTTCGTGTAACAAGTTCTGCCATATCTGCTACCTTTTATTTCACCGTTACTGTCTTTAGCTACAATATCGACAGTAACTTTTTCTTCAGATGTAGTCTCAAAAATAAAACTGGAATCTGCTGTTTTCTTTTCAGTAGTTTTTTCTCCGTCAACATAAAATGTATATTCAAAAGTACATCCTGAAAATTGATCGACATTTGAAATACTAACCATATAAGATTTTTTTTCAGGTTCTTGATTTTTGTTGTTGTCTGTATTATCTATTTCTGTCGTACAACATACAAACAATCCCATCAGAACCACTAAAATCAAATTATAAAAATTTAATTTTTTCATCGGTATCCCCTTTTATCATTATTTTATCTTAAGGAAAGAGGATAGCAACAATAATACCAAATAATGAAATTACATTGAAAAAACGATTAACTTCAGTTAGAGAGAAAAACCAGCAATATATTTTCTATAAAAATAAAAATTGGGCTTAATAAAACACTTAAAAATATAAAACTCATTTTGATAATTTTAACAGGTAAGCGATGTGTCAAACGAAAAATTCTTATAACAGTAAAAAGTGATGAAAGAAAAATCAGCGAATCAACAATAATATTACAGCGTAAAATTAACTCAACGGAAGTATCCGTAAAATTATTCATATCACCGATTACATAAAAAAACAAAAGTATAGCTTTCAATGCCAAAAGACCGGACAAAAAACTACTCAAAAAACGAATCAAAACTCCAGCAAGATAAAAATATTTACGAATAATTCTCATCAAATAATATTCCTATACCTCTTCCCGATTCAAACCCAAGCAACGCATTATCTTCATTAATCACATTGCTCAAACTATACTGCCACTGATTCAATTTATTACCGGAAAATTTATAATAAAAACCGCTCATTACAAGTCCGGATATCGGCTCAAACGGAAAAAAAGAAAAACGTCGTCCTTTCATTCCGCACATCTTTGCAGGTTTATCAGGTGTTATCGAAAAAATACTGCTATTAGAAGTTACTATTTCTATTTTTACATCGTCATTTTTTATAGTTAATAAATTAATTAAATTAGTAAAAGTATGATCTATATAAGTTCCGGTAACAGCTACCAAAATTATTTTACGTGGATGATATTCCAAAGCTTTCTTTATACACAACTCGGAATCACTGTAATCTTTTTCTTGCGGATATTTAAAAATCTCACAGCCATCTGATATTTTGCCTAATATATCAGATGAAATACTATCCATATCACCGATTAAAATATCCGGACTAATACCGATTTTAGATAAAATATTAGCTCCGCCGTCTCCGGCAATTATCAATTGAGCTTGCGACACTGCATCCTTTACTTTTTCCAATTTAAAATCTTCACCGCTGCCTACAATCAATACAACATCAACATTGTTATTTTCTTTCATAATAAAAGACCTATTCTATAAAAATTGATAACTGTTTTTTTATACCATTTTAATATTCTAAAAAGAAATAAAACGTGTACTTAAAAAAATAACAGTGTAAAAACACAAGTTACTTGTTTTCACACTGTTATAATTTTTTTTAATTAATCCGCCTGCCCTTTTTTATTTCTGGAAGCTCTTCTTTTCGGAGCTTCTATTTCTCTGTTCGGACGAGACTGTTGCACTCGGGTTTCCGGTTCCGGAGTTTTTCCTTGGACAGTAGGCACCGGCTGAGATTGATTTTGCCCAGAAACCGTCTGGCGTTGAGGTTGCTGAGTTTGAGAACCGGTTTGTGACGGAGTACTTTCTGTTTTTACAGCCTCATCTTTTTCTGCAGAAGCTTCTGAAGATGTAGTAGCAGTTTTTTCCGGTTCTTTCTCCGGCATTTTATCACTCCATTTCAATCTATCTAAAGAATCTCTTGCTGCTTGTTTTACTTCCGGATCTCTGTCATAAAGCAATGTTACGAGAACATCTCTGCCGGCATACACACGGAATTTTTCAATATATTTAATTCCGTTAAGTCTCAATTCTTTGTTTCTCTCAAACTGTCTCAAACGATTAAGAGTCAATGTTTGAAGGTTTGAAATGTTATTATCAATACAATAAGTAAGCAAAAGATTGATTGTAGAAACTCTTAAATATTTCAAACAATAAGCAAATGCAGCATACACATTACCGGAATTTTCTTTCCATGAAACATGAATTATAGTTTCGAGAGCCTGATTATTCAAATCAACCGGATAATTTACATTTAAATATTTTGTTAAGAAATCCCACCAGCTGTCATCAGCATATTCATAAAACAATTTTAAATATTCAGATAACAATTTTATATTCGAAGGATTTTTCAACATTACACGGCTCAATCTTGCAAGTGAATTTTTACCGTTTAGAAGTTGAGCAAATTTTTGACCTATTAAAATAAGAGTATCTGTTTTATAACCGCCGGCAACAAGCATTTCTTCCAATACCGGAACAAGCTCTTGATATTCCTCTCCCGGAGTAATGAAATTCAAAGCGTTTGTAAGATGTTCACCTTTAGAATCTTTAAGAAATTGTTCAATCACTCCGACTCTGTTCTGTTCAATAACATTGAAATTACCGGAAACCTCCGTTTTTTCCTGCTCTGTCATTTGAGCTACTGTTTTTGAAGTTACAATATCATTAATAATTCTTGTTTGAATTTTTGGATAACGAGATTTTACCAATAATGACAATTCATCTCTGTAAACTTTGTCGGCATCGATAGTTTTTTGATGCAATGAGTAAATAAAATCACTTGTAATATTGATAAAATCTGCCGTCAAATGAGAAACTAACCATTCCGGAGCATAAAGTAACACAGAAACTACAGCTTGTCCTAAAGTCGCATTTTGTTTATTTTCCCCGTTTTTATCTACAGCTACGGCAACTGACTTGGGACTTTCCATAATACCGGACTTCATATATTCAATCGCAAGCACTCTGTTCGATTTAAACAATCCGCAAAATCCATAAAATTGAGCTATCGGATTATTTACATCTTCTAACAACTTGCGAAACGCTTTTGTATTGTTAGATCCCAGCAAGCCGGACAATCTGGTAGAAACGCTGCTTTCTATAGGTTCTGAATAAAAATAAATCGCATCCAACGAACTCAAGAAACTTGTATCTACAGATGTAAAAGATTTAATAACAATATAATTTACGAACAGTGCCGAAAAAATAAAAACGATAGCACCAAACAGAATAATGTCATTTTTTTTATTACTGCGAAACATAACCTTTTTCCTTAATTACATTCAATAAGTTGAGATAAAGCAATATTTTTCAATTTTTGTAAAGTTGCCGGATTATAACAAAAAACTTTCTAATAGCAAAAAATGTTTTCATATTATTTATCAGGTATTTTATTCCGATTTTAGAGTTTCTCAATTTTAATATCTTAAATAAGTTTAAAAAGATTCGATATAGTAGAATACGGGACTGTTTAATAAGTAAAAGTTACGGTGTCATTCCGAACAGATTTCGGTTTGCAAATTCTTCATGACAAGACTTTTGGGCAGCTCCGCATTAATTTCAATAGAATTTGAAATATATATTTATACAATAAGGAAATAATATGGAAACACCACCGCTATTTTCAGTTAATCAAATCAGTAATCACAGTTATACATTTTTTGACTTTGAAACAACAGGTTTTGATCCTTTAGACACAGACAGAATCGTAGAAATTGCAATGATAAAAGTAATAAACGGAACAATTGCCGAACGTTACGAAACATTTATCAATCCGCAACGTAACATCCCGGAAAGTGCAAGTAATGTTAATCATATTTATGACAATGACGTTGTGAATGCTCCGATTTTCGACCGAACTATGGCAACCGAATTGATTCGATTTATAGGAGATTCAATATTAGTTGCACATAACGCCCCTTTCGATGTAGGCTTTCTTTCAATGGAAATGGCACGATGCGGAATAAATTTTACATCATGGAAATTCATCGACTCATTGCAAATCGCACAAAGACTTTTTCCGTCTACACCAAACAAATTAGTAAGCCTTATAAATCGTTATAACATTCAGCAAAAGGGAGATTTACATCGTGCGATGGTAGATACCGATGCTTTAGTTGATGTATTTTTCAATCTTATAGGAGAAAATGAAGTTTCCGGATTATCGACACCGGAATTAATAAAACTTTTCGGTTACAACAGTACGCCGGAAAATGCATTAGAAGAATTCCCGGAAATAATAAGAACATCTCTTTCCGGACGAACTCCTTTGTCTTGCGAATACACAAAGCGTACCGGCGAAAAAGTAATTTTAAATTTCCAACCGATTTCTCCTGTATGGCATAAAGGCTATTGGTATCTTTACGCTGCCAATCGTACCGGCGGCTATTTCTTCTTATGCTGTCAAAGTATGAAAAATATTGAATATTTACAAAATACATAATCAAGAGGCTTGTCATGGAATGCGAAATTGAGAATGACATACAACTTTTAAAAAAATATATAACTAATAAAGACAGATTACTCCATTGTGTTTCTACGGCAGAAAACATGGCACGATATGCGTCTTTATTCAGTATCGATTACAATACCGCATACTTTTGCGGGTTATATCACGATTTGGCAAAAGAATTGTCACCGCAGGAAATGTTGGATTTGACAGAATCTTTTATAAAACGTGAGATTTTGCCAATAGCTTATCTTGATTTTAAACGAGAAACTCCGACTTTGCTGCATGGAGTGGCTTCGGCTGAACTTTTAATCCGAGAACTCGGCAATGTTCCTAAAGACAGAATTGTTGCAATCTGTGCTCATACTCTCGGCGGTCAAGGATTGTCCAGACTTGCAAAATATATGTTTATGTTTGATTTTTGTGAGCCCCGCAGAAGATACAAAGAAGCTCACAAAGTTTTCAACATACTTATAAAAGAAAAAGATTTTGACAAGGCATATCTTGCTACATATATTCACCAGATTTCACAACTGCTGGATAAGAAAAAAAATATATGCCCGGAATCAATAGAAGGTTACAACGAAGCTATCGCTTATGTCACCAAATAAATTTTCCTGTACTAAAAATAAGGCTGTTTTTGCTAAAAACAGCCTTATTTTTTCTTTACCCACCTGCCGTACAAACGCAAGTCTGATGTTATCGGAGAATCTTCATCAAACCGTTGAGTATATTTTTCGTCAAGATACCAACCGTCAAACTCATGTTTTAAAACCTTTGTCAAACCACAGTTATTAATGTGGACTTTCTCATTTTTACGGACAAATCGTGTGGGCAACAATTCCCATCCATACCCGGTATAAAATTCCACGGCACACCGATCATCTGCAACTTCATTCCATTTTGCATATAAAGTCATATTCGACATAACTAAAACTTGCGAGTCGCAGGGCATTGTAAAATCCTTATCAAAAAACCATCCTTCTAAACTTCTCCACGGTCTTTCGACCTCAAACGACGATAGATTTATTACTTCGCCGGCTGGAACTATTATTGGAAATACAAATCCTCCGCCGGCAGTATTAAATTTTACCCAACATTTTTTTTCAGGCTCAATCTTCATCACTTCATTTTCATTACTGCATGCAAATAAAACAATCAAAACAAAAAATACAACTATACTTTTTTTCATAAAAAAACCCTTTTTTAAGATTTAACTCGACATTTTAAAATAGAATGAAAAAGTCCTACTCTTTCTACAACATCATAAACTTCCATGCCTGTCCGCTCAATAAGTTCTATCATATCGCCGGAATGATACATTCTGCTTTTTCCGTTTGCTATAGCCGTAAAATACAACGATATCATATCAAGGCAGTATTTTGAAATTTCATACTTTTGCAAATCAACAAATGTTTCCATTATGTACATAGTCGCATTTTTATTCAAAGCCTTTTTAGCACGTGACACAATCGACATTATATCTGCCGGACCGAAACAATCTAAGAACTGACTCATCCATACGGCGTCAAAATCACCTTCAAAGGAAATATCATGATTAAGCAAATCTATACTTTGATATTTTACACGCTCTGCAAATCCGGCAGCTTCAATGTTTTTACGTGCGTCATCAAGTTGTCCCGGCAAATCGGCAATAGTCACTTCCACGTCACTGTCATAACCGACACATTTCAACGCCCATTTACCTGTATTTCCGCCTATATCCAACAATTTCTTAGGTTTATTCGCAAACACTATAGGTAAAGCCTTTGGGAAAGAACTGTCCGAAAAATAATGATCAAATGCAAACCAACTTTTTCGAACATTTTGCGGAAGATGTGCAAGTGCAGCATAAACAGTTTCCCAATCTCCGAATGAGTGGTGCAATCCGGACGGTTCCATGGATTTAAGAGATTCTTCAAGATAAAAAAGCCCTTCATAACAAACATCATGGGTAAAATCCATATTCACACGGGTAATTCTGTCATGCAAAATAAAATATCCCACCTGTGTCAAAAAATATCTGCCGTCTTTTTCATTTAACAGCCCGGCACTTACTCCGGCATCTACCAAAACATAAGTCGCATAATGAATATTTTGTCCGGCGGAAGTTTGTAAATTATCCGATTGAGAAAAATAATTTCTCGAGCATTTTTCCAGTTCATCCAAAGTTTTCCCAAACTCACCGCCTTTTTCAGCTTCCTCCAAAATTCCGCAATCACGTAAAATTCTGGCTGTTTGAAATGCAAACGGAGCCCATGCCAGTTTTTGAGCTTCCAATTTAGCTGACGAAGAATCTATTTTATTATCATTTTTCCAATACTTCATATTGCTTCCTTTTGTATTACAACTTTATTTTTTAAGTTAAGAAAAAACTTAGTCAAAATTAAATCTTTATTCTGAAATAAGATTTTCCCTTCAAAATATTTTGAAATTTCCATAAAACTCTGCATTACCACGCTATTAAAAATCCGCTGTCCGAAAAGATTTTCGCTTACCGTAATCTCACTTATTCCGCATTCTTCTTTTAACCAGAAAAATGCCTCAATATATTTTTCAATCACTTCTTGTAAATAATCCAGTTTGAATATATTTCGATTGTATTCATTTTGATTTTCTATAATGGAAAAGTACATTTGAATTGCTTGAAACATTCCGGGAAGCGGTAGTTTTACTTCATTGCTTTTCTTCAATTCTTTTTGTGAACGGGAAAATAAAAAACTTACCGGACCGCAAATATTGACATCAGTCGATAAATTAATTTCCTTATTTACAGAGAAAATTCCGTTTTCAAAGCAAACTGGTTCTAAAAGATTTTTCATCATTTTTCCCTGCCTTCATGTCTATCGATTATAAAAGGACGCAAATCTCGACAAAGAATTTCTTGTACTTCATCGAAAGTTTTGCAATATCCGAACAAAATCGCAAAAACCGGATTAATCTTAAAATCAATAGGATACATTTTGTAACACTCAGGAAATTGCTTAAGAAAATTCTGATAATCAAATGCTTTTATATTTTCCTTGCAAATATCTTCCGGGACTTCGGCAATCGAAAAGTAATAAAAGCCTTTTTTACAGCTTGCCGTGATTTTTTCCCAATCCGGTTTTTTATCATTAAAAAAGTAATCATAGCTGTTTATCCCGTAAGCATAATATGCCAAGTCGGTCATACACCAGCCGGCAAATCGCAAAGGATTGCATTCTATCGGAATAAAATCTTCTCCGTTTTTACGCAGTTCTATATGGAACGGAAAGTTTTTCAAATCTGCAAGCTTTGCGATTTTCTCAAGAAACAAGGTAATTTTTTCCAGATTATCAGCAATCAACTCCGGTGACGTTACATATATTCTGTCGCTGACATCATGAGCATCCGCAAAAGGATGATAAAAAATATTTAAGACAACCGGTTCTCCGTTACTGTTAAAAAAAGCATCAACCGCATATTCTTCACCGTCAATCATTTGTTCCAATAAAAAGTTATCGAAATTCACGACTTCTTCCGGGAAATGCATATTATTTGCAGTTTGAATTTTCTCAACTGCATTTTTTAAATCTTGCGAAGAATAAACTGGATAAACTCCCATACTCAAAAAACCGCAGGCTGGCTTTAATACCAACGGATAAGTAAGTGTATCCGGCTGCAATTTTAACAGTCGGTCATAAGAAACTTTCTTGTAATAAAATTTGGGATAAAGAGATTTTAAAAGTTCTCTAAATCGACTTTTATCTTTGAAAATATTTATTTTATCTGCAAAGTCTGTCCCGGCGAACAATTCTAAAATCTTGCTTAATGAGTTTTCGGAATTGGAATAAACAACGATTTCTCCGTTGTCAAAATTTCTTCGTTTCAAAACATTCTCGTCAATTTCTTTCAAATCTCGAAACCGCTCGTCATTGTCGGTAAAATCATTTTTCAATATTTTTAAATCATTGCACTTTATAAAATTTGCCATTAAATCTGACACAAAAGGTGCATTAGGAATAATTATTTTTTCCCTCATATTTTCCCCTTAAATTCTTTGTTAATCTACGAATAAAAATTGCATGTAAAAAAATAAAAAATCTAAAATCGAGAAAAACTACGGGATACGATTGTTTTTAAAACAACTGAATAAATAATTCGATGTGAATAAAAGATTTGTCATTTTGTTCTCCTTTTTGCTTATGCGACAAAAATTTGATGATTTTCATGGCATTCGGACTCCGCCATACACCAAAAAAGTGCTGGACGTTACCGTAGCGCAACTGTGCCCGGCTCTCACGGGCTTCCCCATTAAAATTACGACCTCTGGCGAGGCGTAATTTTGCAAAAATCAAAACAGGATAAACACTTTTCAAAATATTTTGTCAATACTAGATTTTCTATGACTATTGGTGTATTTTGCCATAAAAAATAAGGAGCAAACTTTTATGAAAAATTCTTTTTTATTTAAAACATTAACTTTGTTTATGCTTATGATGATTTTTGTATCATGCGACACCGCTGCGGAAGAAAATCCCGACGAACAGACGCCGACTTATGTCGCCGGCGATAATGAAAATTTTACTGACAAAGAAGAAAATGACACCAATAACAGTAACAATCAAATTCCTGTATACGTGGGAACTTGGAAAAATACGTATGGCGAAACTTACAAAATCACGGAAACTACTTTCAGTTGTGACAGCAACGGCTACGGTTTTGAAGCGGACAATCTTATAATTGATAAAAAAGACAACAAGAGCGGCGTGTTTTATATGCAAATTACAAAAAATAACAAATGGTGGACCACTTCCGATCCTGTAGGCAAATGGTACGCCGTAGCATACAAAAACATGACTGATATAAGTTTAAGCCTTTCAAATGCTTGTACTGCTTATCCGGAATGCGAAATGGATTGCCAAGCCTCACTTGAAGCCGCTAAAGCTCATTTTGTTGCCGATAAATATTTCACCTTCTTTGCTGAGCTGGCAAAAGAATAAAAGCTTTTATTACCACAATATTCGACAACAGGATTTACACATTCCTTTAGAAAAAATTTGACTTAACTGAAAATAAATATTATCAGTCACTCGTTTTATTTCAAAGGAAACAGGTGTAAATCCTGTACTAGCCCGTAACTGTAATCAGGAAGAAGAAATTTTTTGAATACCGTAAAAAGTTTTCAAGCCATTGGCAATACGCCGAGAAGGTATTTCCTAACTGCCTGAAAGTCAGGAGACTTTGGTAAAACTATCCGCTTGAGCGGGTAAATATTATCAAGACTTCGAGAGCAGGTTCTTGGTTGGGAAAACTCTTTCTTTTTCCCCTCTGAAAAAATTACACAGTCTGTCTTTTTTATTTGCAGGGCAAAAGGTTACAACTGTGTAAAAAAAGAAACATCTGCCTTTCACGAGTCGAAAGGAAAATTTCAATGAAACATTTAAAAAAATCTTCGTTACTTGCATTTTTGATGATACTTGCAATGTTTTTTGCTGTATCTTGTGACGTTGCCCAAGAGGAAGACAACACTGAGAACGAACCGTCAGTATTTATCGATGTTCCCGATAATTTAATCGGAACATGGGAATTTAACGGTCAATGGACAGAAAGCTATACAATCACAAAAGACACATTTTCGTCAGCCGGAAGTTACGCCGGTGACAGTGCGAAAGTTTACAAAACCGATGACAAGTCCGGTTATATCTACATCAAATACACAAAAGCTGCAAATGCCGATTGGACATACTCAGAAACTGCACCGGACGTGGGTAAATGGTACGCTGTTCATTACAAAGATTTGACTGATTCTACATTGAAGCTTTCAGGTGCATACAAAGCTGACGGTAAAACAGCAACAGCCACAATCGATGAAGCCAAAGCGGAATTTACCGTTGATAACGGATATTTCGGAGCTTATTCTGAATTAGAAAAGAAATAATATTTTTTATAGCCCTGCATTTTTTTACAAGGCTGTCTTGTTTCCTTTATGCGAGACAGTCAATTTTTTTTACATAGACAAAGGATTTATTTATGAAAAAAGTAACAATATTCGGCATTATATTATTTCTGTCGTTGTCATATACTTTTGCAGAAAATCAAGATTCTACTGCGGATAACTTTGATTCTTTTAACGAAGATGAGTTTCTTGATTTAGACTGGGAAAGCGAAGGTTTTACATTGACAGAAGTCGTTGAAAAAAGTCAACAAGTTCGTACCGTAACAAAAGAAGATATAAAAAAATCAAATGCCGCCACTGTCACTGAAGCTTTGCAAAAAACAGCCGGACTTAATGTAAAAAATTACGGCGGTTACGGTAACAACAGTTCTGTATATATTCGCGGAATGTCCGGCGATGCTGTAGCTATTCTTGTAGACGGAATACAAATGAACTCTGCTCAAAGCGGCGAATTTGATTTATCACATTTAGCAATCGCCGATGTAGAAAAAATTGAAATCGTAAAAGGCGGCAGTGACACTAAATATAATATCAGCGGTGCATGCGGCGGTGTAATAAATATTATCACTCAAAAAAAACATCAAGCCGGCTGGAAAGTTTTCGGAAGTATTTCCAATTTGTCATATTATCCGGGACAGTATTATTACAAAAAGAACAAAAACAAGACACAAACTGCCGCCATGGATTTATTTGATACTCAAGAAATTTCTACCGGTTTTTCACTCGGTAATGATTTTGTTTACGGCAGCGTAAATACGACTTTTCATCGTGCCGGCAACCATTTTTTATACAGAGACGACAGTTACAAAATCCGTCGACGAATAAATAATGAAATTTACGATGCTGCCGGCAATGCTTCCGTTCAGTTTTCTCTGCCTTACGACATTCAATTAGTTATAAGCGACAACTTTTATTACGGTGATAAAAAAATCCCCGGCGTAATGACAAGTACAGTTATAGGAAAACAAAAAGACCTTTTTAATAAAACTTCGGCTTTGTTGAAAATGGGAAAAGTCGGAACCGACCGCATAAAAACCGAACTTCTTACAAGTTATAAATTTGACCAAATCGATTATGAAGAACCGGGAACAGACAGTTTACATCAGCTGCACACCGTTAATGTAATAAATCGCTGGGATTTCAACATAACAAGCTGGCTCAATCTCAGTACAAACGGAGATTTTACTTTTAATTATTTAGATTCTACCGACTGCGGTCAAATCACCAAATTTGACGGAGGAGCTTCTGTTACCGCAGAATTTTCTATCGGAAACTACGTGCAACTTATTCCTTCAACAAAAATTATGTATTACAAAGAATATCCTATCGTTACTCCAAAGTTTGGGGCGTTGTTTTTCTTACCTGCCGGTTTTACGATAAAAACTAATTTCTACAGAATGTTCAAACAACCGTCTATCAACCAACTTTATTGGGGAGAATCTGTCTATGCTAAAGGAAATCCTGATTTGCGATATGAAGACGGATGGGGCGGCGATATTATTTTAGAATACGAAAAAGCCGGTATTTTAAAAGCCGACAGCTCATTTTACGTGAATTATTACATGGATAAAATTCAATGGAGTACAAATTCTGCCGGACAATGGACTCCGACAAATATCGGAGAGGCTTTGTATTTCGGAAGCGACAACAGTCTTTCTACCGATTTACCTACGTTTGTACAATTCGGAATAGATTATCATTTTGTAATGACTTACCTTTTATCATACGGACTTACTCTGGAAGATAACAGAAGAATTATGTATACTCCGGTACATTCTCTCAGTGCTCATGTTGATTTTTCATGGAAAACTGGAACTGTCAGTTTAATAGGTAAATACACAAGCGAACGTTATACTTCAAATTTAAATATTTCATTTTTGGAGCCATATTTTACATTTGATATTTCGTTCGAGCAGAATATATGGAAATACTTCACAGTATTTGCTTCTGTTAAAAATATGTTAAATGCGTATTACTTTGAGACAGAAAATTATCCTATGCCCGGCGGAAATATTACAATCGGAATACGAGTACAAGCCGAAGGTAAATGGAAAGATAAAAAAAGGAAATAAATGACACAAAAAGAAAAAGTCTTTGCTGATTTATGTAAAAAAGAAAAGTTCACACACCGTTTATTCTTTCTGTTTATCATAATTTTACCCTTTGTAGGATTGTTTTGTATCAGCAACGGAGCTGTTGATTTATCTTTTAAAAAAGTTTTGTTAAGCGTTTTTTCCCCGGACAAAATCAGTACAACCGATTTGTTGATAATTACACAAATTCGTTTGCCGCGATTGATTTGTTGCATTTTATGCGGCGGAGCTTTAGGGATTTCCGGTGCGGCACTGCAAGGACTTTTTCGCAATTCATTATCCGATCCTTACATGACAGGAATTTCTTCCGGAGCTACATTCGGAGCGGCGTTGTCCATTTTGCTCGGTGCCGGTAATAATATTCTTGGATTCGCCGGAACCGCCGCAAGTGCTTTTGCCGGAGCTCTGGGAACTGTTTTTATTTTTTTCGGACTTCTTTGGAGTAAAAAAAAAGTTGCTCCCGGTTTTATATTACTTGCGGGATTATCAATCAATTTGTTCTTTTCCGGGCTTGTATCGCTTATGATGTTTTTAAATCATGAAAAACTCGATCAGGTAGTTTTGTGGACTATGGGCAGCTTATCAAGTGCATGCTGGAATGAAGTTTTATTTTTGTTACCGGGAATCGTTATCGGCTCTGTTTTACTTTTATCCTGTGCAAAAGATTTAGATCTTATTTCCATTGACGAAGATTTGGCAAAATCTAAAGGTATCAATGTTACAAAATGTAGATATACTATTTTATTTGCCAGTGCATTAACTGTAGCAGTTACTTCCGCATTTTCCGGGATAATAGGATTTGTAGGTTTGATAATACCGAACGCAGTCAGAATTATCACCGGTCCCAAACATACACGATTGTTTATTTTTTCGTTTATATTCGCAGCTGCATTTTTGTCACTGTGCGATTTGTTTGCCCGTTCCGTAATGCCGCCGTCTGAACTGCCGGTCGGAATCATCACTTCCCTACTCGGAATTCCTGCGTTTCTCATAATTTTATTTCGTTGCAAAAATTAAATTATTTCCTCTATCCAATGTTTTTTGGTATAACAAAAGCCTTATTGTTCTACGATTTTAAAAGAGGCAAATATGAAGATTTTACATACTGCGGATTTACACATTGAGAAAGAAAACGATGTAGAAATATTAGAAACCATTATAGGTATTGCTGAAAATAACAACTGTGATCACATTCTAATATCCGGTGATTTATTTGAAAACGGACATTGTGCCGGCATATACTCTTCTATGGTTAAACATATTCTGGAAAGTTTCAGCGGCAAAGTTTGGGTTATTCCCGGTAATCATGATGAAAATTTGCCTGAAGTAATGCATTTGGAAGCCGGTAAAGGAAAAGTTTTTGATGATGTCGAAATGATTCCTCTTGATGAAGACACTGATCTTTTGGCGATTCCCTACGGCGACGGTTCATTTACCGATTTGCTTTTGGAAAATAAAATTCCCGATTCGGACAAAGACATTATTACAATGATGCACGGCACTTTATACCGGGACGACTGTTTTTACAGCGACGGCGACAGTGAAGAATATTTCCCTATAAAATATGAACGTCTGCAAGAAATGGAATTTACTTACACTGCCTTAGGACATTATCATACATATTTTCAAGATATAAGTGAGCATGGTGGTACTATTGTAAATCCCGGTTCTCCGGTAATTACCAGAAAAAGTGACAACGGAAGACGTGCCGTCGCTTTGTTTGATACAGAAACTTCAAGCCTAAAGAAAATTCTTTTAGATACACCTTATTATCATGAATTAGAATTGAGCATTAATTTTATGATGGGTGAAGAAGAAATTATCGAAACCGTAAACAATTTGATTCATGAAATAGTAAGCAATAAAGAAACAAAGACAGATTTGCTGACTTTGAATTTTCTTATTACCGGAAATACTTCGATGGAACAAGACGACTTGGAAATGTTAGAACTTCATTTAAAAGATATTTTTGCTGAAAAAGAAATCCTTTCGGTAAATATTCAAACACGTGTGAAAATAATAAATAAAAAATTCTTATCCGACCCGTTGATTGCTTCTATTTTGAATACAGAAAATAACGATAATGATGATGAAGGTTTTAAAGAATTTGCAGTCTCAGTATTATCAGACATTTATACTAACGAACTTTAGGATTGGCTTATGTTAGAGAAAATTAATATCAAAAATATCGGTCCCATTAATAATCGAGAATTTATACTGAAACAAAATAATTTAATCGTAGGAAATAATGAATCCGGTAAAACTTCAATTGTTGATGTGCTGGAAAAGCATTTACTTCGAGAACGAAAAAAGTCTGACATTAACCTTCTCTCACGTCTTTCCGGTTTTAATGAAAATCGATTCGGCGGAAATTGGGAGTTTGAAATTATCGGGGATTGCTGTCTGGATCAAATGCATTCCGATACAAATTTTGCCAACGTAGTAAATCTTCTTGTCGTTCGAGAAGCCGGAAACAGACTTACCGACCGTGACAATAAAGATGCGACATTTTCTGATTTCTGGAAAAACAGTGTGCGAACATTATTAGGCGGAATGGAAAAAAGCGGCGATCGTATAGAAAAACTAAAGAAATATTTAATCACTTCGTCCGGCCCTTGGAAAATTATCGAGACTCTGGAACAATATCAAAATCGATTGATTGAAGAAAAACGCCGATTGGCAAATTCTGATTTATCAAATGAAGAAATTGAAAATAATGAAAATCAACTTAAAGAAAAAAAAGAGCAACTTGAAATCCTTTCTAAGATCGAAAAAGCAAACGAATATGCCGAAACTGAGCAAAAATTTTCTAAACTGGTTAAGCTTACCGAAAGTATCAAAGAATTGCGTAATTACCTTGCTGAAAATAATATAGAACAATTAGAAGCAATAAGAGACGACTGGAAAGAACGTAACAGAAAAAAAAGTGATTACGAAAAATCTCGTGCAGATCATGAAAAAACTTTGATTGACGAGAAAAATGAGATTCAAAAAAATATAAGTAACAGAGAATCCGAACGAAAAATCTTACAAGACAGCGTTAATCGTCAAGAAGAGCGAAAGAACGAATTGCACAATCGAAGTATTCGATTAGAAAATGAAATGGAAAACGAACAAACTAAGATTGAAGATAGATTGAGAAATCTCACTTCCGAAAAGGAAAAATTACGTTCTAAATATAATTTTTCAAAGATGTCGATTATTCCCGTGATTTTATTTTTCGTCGGGATTTTCTCTTTTACGCTTATAAAAACTATCAACTATATTTTACCGGGAACTATTGCTCTTTTACTTTTTTCTGTCGGCTGGATTATTAAAGATTTTCTAAATTCCAATCGCAGAAAAAAAGAAAAATTACGTAAAATAGAAAGAATCAGCGAGAATATTGAAAAACTAAAAGATGATTTGGAACGTATTGAAGATAAATTGGAAATGTCTGAAACTACGGTAAATGAAAATATTTCTACTACCGAGCGTGAAATCAAAGAATTGCAAAATAAAATCGATGACATTAATAAAGAATTGGACAGAAAATATGCAGATTTAGAAGAAATTAACGTTCGCTACAATACCGAAATGCAAAATTACCAAGAATTGATTTCTGAAAATCAAGCTAAACTTGATAATTATTTCCTAAATTTCGGCGATCAGGCAAAACTCGGGGGAAAGATTTTTGAATATCATTCAAAAGAACAAGATTTGGAAGAAGAAAATGCGGAATTGGAAGAATTATCCGTAGAATTAAAAGATATTTTTGATATTGATGAAATTTTAATTCCGAGAATAGATTACAAACTGGAAATTATGAAAAAAAATATCGATAAAGCTTACATCGATATGGAATATGATCCGGAAGAACGTGAACGTTTAATCAATGAAATTAACGAATTAACAGAAGAAAAATACGACAGAAGTAATGAACTTTCCGGTGTAAGAAGTGAAATTGTCGGACGACTTACAAAAGATTTTTCCAATATTTCCAGTCCGGTAAAATGGGGTGATAAATTTTTCAATCGTTATTTTTTACCTTTGATTGTTGATTTGAAAGTTACAAATGTATACGAACTGGATCGTGCTATTAAAAGAACCGAAGAAGCTATAAAAACAGTAAAACGCTATAAAAGTTACGCTGAAAGAATGCAGGAAAAAATACGCGAAATTGAAAATGACCAAGTAATGCTTGCAAGTAATATTATACAGAGTCAAAATTTTAAGGAAAAAATACGAAATATTTCCGGGTATGAAGTCGGTAATATTATTCAAAAGAATGATAGATTTGAAATTACATTTCACAAAGACGATAATACTTATTATATTGAGAACCTAAGCACCGGAGCTTTAAATCAATTTTATTTCTCTCTGCGAGTAGCTCTTGCTCAAAGGATTTTGACTCGTCCCGGTATTTTTATCTTGGATGATGCTTTTATTCATTTTGACAGAGAAAAGCGAAAACGCAGTTTTGAATTGTTGAAAACTTTAACTGATAAAGGATGGCAATTTATTTATACCGGAGTCGCTGACGGGGAACTGCCGAATTTGTATAAGGAAGTTTTTAAAGACGATGCACACATTATTTCTTTATAAGAACGGAGTTTTATAAGATGAAGAAAATTATTTTATGTCTATTATTATTTATTCCATTTTTTACATTTTGTGATGAATATAATTTCTTTATCGATTTACGCAGCAGAAATTTAGCAACATTCAATGATGCAGTAACTTTAATGCGTTATGTTTTTGCAGAAACAACTCCAAGCCCTAATTTCAGAGAAAATATTGTTTGGGCTGCCGAGAAAAAGCTATTTAAAGTTTCAATTCCTATTAAAGAAAATACTGTTAATCCAATTATTACACGTGAGGAATTTTGCAGCTGGTTATGCAAACTGTTTGAAATCGGCGGACATTTTCTTCCGAGAAATAAAAATGCAGCATACAAGCGATGTCTTACTGCCGGAATTGTTTTAGCCGGCAGAGGTGCCAGAGATTCTTTTACCGGTGCAGAGTTGCTTGATACTTTTTCTTATTTTGATTCTTATGTACGTCGCTATAAAATAAAAAAGCGTTACGACAATTTGCCGTTATTCGACCAAACTTATGATGATTTACCTACTTGGAGAAAAGAATTATATATGAATCATGACGCTCAAATAAAAGAGGAACTTGACCGTAACAAAAAAAATAAAGAATCTGATGAAATTGATTTGATATACGTGGAGGAATAAAAAAAATGAAAAAATATATCAAGTACATCCTACTGCTTTGTTCATTTTCATTATTCGCTCAAGATGATTCTGTTGATTCACTATTTGACCAACATCAATTTCAAAATGACAAACTGAAGCGTTCGCCTGTAATTTTTGACTTCGGCGGTTCTATTCTTTCTCAAAATGAGCTCCCAGTAAAAAATGGGGAAATAGAAAATTGGGAATCTAAAAATAATATATTTCTTTGGGGTAATATTACTTTCCCACAGAATATTGAATTACACGCTAGTTTACAATTTCAGCTTTTTTTTGCAAATCAGAACATAGTGCCGTCAATTAATATCAATCGTCTTTTTTTCTCTTGGGAAAACAATCTCGTTTCTATTAAAGCCGGTCGTGATATTTATAAAAGTTTTTCTTCACTTGCATTCAACGGAACTTTAGATGCTGTAGAATGTACTCTTTATTTACCTTATGTAAATGTTCATTGTTTCACCGGTTATTCTGGATTAACAGGTATTTTCCATCCGGATTACAATGATTTCAATATAACAGCTTGGGATAATTCTTACAGTAATCCAAGATTGGAAGATTATACCATCGGAAATTTCTGGGAAAATGTTTTTGTTAATCCGGTAAATCAAATGCAATCTAAACGCTTTTTTTTACTTACGGAAGCTGATATTTATTATTCCTTTTTTCATATTCAGCCATATTTCATAACACAACTGGATTTTTCAAAATTCTATAAAAAAGATTACAGTAAAGATAATTTGAATGATGCAAATAACGATTTATTGATAAATACATTTTCTTTCGGAACAAAAGGAAATTTTCGTCTGGCTAAATCACTGTATTTATTTTGTGATATATCCGGAGTTTTCGGATACTTGCATGACGTAAAAGAGCTTAATACTCTTGAAAAATTTAATGACGATTTCTTAGATTTTTCATCATCTAATAAGTTTCCTATTACAAGTATGGGTTTTCATTCCGAGCTCTCTTATTATTTCGGTAATAATAATAATTTTATATTTTCCGGTGGATACGCTATGGGACTGGGAAATTATGACGAAACAACTTCTAAAAATTTCTACGATTACATCCCTGTAAATCAAAATAATTCCAGCCAGTTTTTCTATTACGGTGATTTTAACGGGGGTTACGTACTCGATCCTGTCTTATCAAATATTCAATCATTTTCTGCAAAGTTAAAAGCTAAGTTCTCACCTTGGATTTATGGTTATTTTTATGCATTCCAGACATTAAAATTATTTCCAAACTCACCTATCAGTGATAAAAATGCAGTAAATAATGAAATTTTTGTAGGAACAGAACTCGATATAGGAATATTATTTAATATTGCTACAAATACTTTCTTTGGAATTGACAGTGGACTTTATATTCCGGAAGCGGCATATAACAATCACATCCCGCAATTAAAAATCGGGGCAACATTGGATATTACTTTCTGATTTTAAGCTTTTAATAATTTTTCTTCCAAAGCAATTTCTGCTTCGCTCTTTCTTAAATATATTGGATCTGGGGAAGATATTTTATTATTCTTAATAAAAAACTCTGCCGCTTCAAGCATTTCCTTTGCACTATATCCCTGTTGATATTCAAAAGTATAATTTATATTTGAATCAATAACTTTATCTTCCATCATTGCAAAATCTGAACCGACAAAAATCGGGTCTTTTTTCATTTCTTTTATTTTTTCTATTATATCATCAGCCGACAAATCATAATACAATGCGTCACCGCTGTTCACGAAAGTTGTATAAAAACGACGCTTTTTAGCATCTACAATCGGCACGATTACAGAATCCTTTTTGTCACGAAATAAATAATCATAAACATCAAAAGATGAAAAGCCCAAACAAGAAGATTCTCCGGCAAAAGCAATTCCCAACGCAGTAGCTATGCCAACTCTGATTCCGGTAAAAGATCCCGGACCATGACATACACATATATAATCTAAACTTTTTTTATCTTCATCTAATACTTTAATACCTTTATCAATCAAAGGTATTAATCGTTCTAAATGATTCATACTTTTTTCTGTTTGTTCAAAGAAATTGACTTTGCCATTTATTTGAATTGCAATCTTCAAAGAAGAGGATGTTGAATCTATAACTAGGAGATTTAATCTTTCCATATAACCGTTATTTTCCTTTTTTCATCTTCAATACTAATATTTATTTTAATACTTTCATCAGGCAACAAATCGCCACACTTTGATGCCCATTCAATACAGCTTATTCCATCAGAATAAACGTATTCTTCAAATCCAATTTCATAAAGCTCAAACGGGTCATCTAAACGATACAAATCAAAATGATAAAATTTTATATTTCCATCATATTCGTTTACCAAAGTAAAAGTTGGTGATAACAAAGGCTCCGTTATACCAAACTCTTTTGCCATTCCACGAATTAATACTGATTTTCCTGCCCCCAAAGAACCTTCAAATAGAAAAATATCTCCCTTTTTAGCCTTTTTAGCTATCATAATTCCAATATCTTCAGTTTCTTCCGGGGAAGAAGAATAAAATATTTCTTGCATATTATTTCCTAACAGAACTTACAAAGCTTCCGGCATAACTCCGGGTAAATCTCCACTTTGTTCCATTTCTAATATCCTATCTCTAATATCGTTTTTCATTGTATCGGTAATCAAATTTGCCTCTAAATCGATAGCATCTACAGACACCTTAAAATCGCCTAAAGCTCCGATTTCTAAAGTAAATTTCATATCGGCACGTACAATTCTAGAATGTTTATTAAGAAAAACTACATTGCCTACATATTTTTTTATGTAATAAATATGATTATCAATTAAAGCTAATTTATCAATCTGAATTATCTTCACTTTTTACAGCTCTCCTGCCTCTTTTTTTGGGAACAGGCTTGTCTTTTTTTATCAATTTATCATAAATAAATTTAACAGCCTCATTCGAAAAAACCCTTTTCCTGTTTACTACAGTAAACAATTTTTGAGAAAGAAAGACATCTTGAAAACGGTTTAAAAAATTATGTAATTGATGTTCTTTCAAATCCGGAAATAATCTCAATATTTCTGCTGTTAAATAAGAACTTTTATTTTCACAAGCAATAAAATATCCGGCATCGATTCGTTTAAAATCTTCATCCGCTTCTTGATCCGGAGTCAAACTACTGGTCTTATTTATCTTTTCCATTTCTGATAAAGACACATAAACACCATTGCCATAAAAACCATTCCCTAAAATACCAGAAGGACGATAAGCAAATCCTTTTGCCTCTGCCTCTTCAATGAAACTCAATTTTGTACCCATTGCAGCACCTCTGAAAAACAAAAGATATGATTTAAAACTTCATCTTCACTTATTAAAAATTATAATATAAAAATATATTATAGCTAGCTAATTTGATTTAACAATCTATTTTTTAGTTCTCCCAGTAATTCTTTCATTTCTTCAATATTCGGTAAAAACTCATACTCTACCAAATCTCCGATCATCACCGAATCTTTATTTTCTATTGCAGAAACCAATTCATGCAAACGCTCTGTTAATGAATCAAAAAAAGAATCAAAAGATACACCGTTAATTTCTAAGTTCTCAAAAATATTTGAATCCGAATTTTTCAAAGCCAGAAAAACAGAAATAGAACCATCAATTAATGTTGTCAATTTCTGAATAATTTCCATTGCATCTTTATCGCAAGCTTTTTGAAGCAATGTCGATACTTCCGGCAAAACAGGCATTAAATCATCATACAACGGTAATATTTCGGTAATACGCAAAATAATATCTTCCTTTGCATTACCTGTAAAACCCAAATCCAATAATTGAAAAACTTTAGAAATTAATATTCCAAGTCTTTCACATATTATAATAATTTTTTGTATTTCTTCTGTCGCCAAAGGGAACTTTTCCGGTGACAAAATAGAAACTATTTTCTTCAGATTTAACAAATCATCAATAAAGAATTTTTTCAAAGCTACAATTTCTTGTTTCAACGAAAAAATCTCCATTATCTGATTCACGCCACTCTCAATCCATTCTAAAGAATCTTCAATATTAGAAAAGAAATCATTCCATTTATTTTCCGATATGTATTGCTTTAACAAATCAATATACAAAAGGATTTGCTCTATTGAAAGTTTCGAAACTCCAATAATATCTTTAAATTCAAATTCTATTTTATCTATTGTCTCGATTTCTATCCTTTTTAAAGAATCATCATCTGCAAATGAATATTCTGTTCCGTTAATCAATATTTTGGTAACAAATTGAGGAACTTTTTCCTTTGCAAAAAAGTCTGAAATACCTTTTATTACATCAAACGCTGTTTTTTCATCTTCAAGTTCAATCGGCAAAAGCGTTTCGTTTACATAAACTTCCAATTTATTTCCCCCATTTTTTATTTATTTAAATTATCAAATTTCTTTCGGCTGTCTTCCAGTTCTTGACCGGCTTGTTCCATTTTTAAAAACTGTTCTCGCAATTTTCTTTCTTCATCAACTAATTTTTCTTCATATTTATCAATTTCTTTTTGCTTATTTTCTTTCATACGTTTAAGTCTATCATCACGCATATCGAAAAAGCCTGTACTTTTTTGCATATAACCTTTTAAAAGATTATTAATTTCAACAGCAATTCCTGTATCCGGGATAAAATCTTGATTTGTATCTTTTGCAAAAAGCTCTTTTACACCATCCGGATATTTTTCCATGACTTCAATAAATTTATCAATAAACTTATCTTCATCAAATTCTAACAACCCTTTAAATTTATTACCGCCACCGGTTTCGTTCGTTGAAATCCCTATTTGAGACAACATCGAAAATTCCGCCCCATATTTAGTGGGATAAGAATTCATTATAATCGTCCTCAATTTTAATGATAAATTTCGCAACTCTGACTCAGAGCTCAATGAACCTTTTTTATTTTCCTTATCTTCATCCGACAATGTTTCACTCGACCCTACAAAAGAAGTTCTGGTATTTATCATATCTATTAATTGATTATATTCAGCCAAGAATTCTGTAATATCTCCAACCATTTTCGAATAATCAAAATCAACATTCAAAGATACATCTCCGTCCGTTTTATCCAAAATTGTCAAAGATACACCTTTCAATAAATCATCTATTACATTAGATTTTCGAGTTACACGCAATCCGTCCAATTCTAATACAGCATCTTGTGGTTTTTCTAATTCATTGGCAAAAACAATTTTATTTTCTGAACCTTCTTGATTTTCAGTATAAAGTCTGATTTTTCCAACATTTAATTTTGTTTCTGAATCTATATTTTTAAAAGAAATGCCAAGTAATTTACTGTTTTTAGGAAGCTTTTCATCTAACCTAAATGAAAAAGTTTCATTCATTTCTGAAAGATTAAAATCCTCAATAGGAACTCTGCCTTCTGTTGTTTCCAATTCAATTGAATATAAAGATTGCTTCGTATAATTATTATTTATTTCTGCAATAACATCATTTTCATTTATTGATTCGGAAGTAGTTTCTTCTAATTTTTTTTCCGGTAAATTTAAAATGAATTTATCTCCCGGCAACTCTACTCCCATTACAGACGATTTACCAACTTCTGAAAATGCATCACTACTATTTTTTTGTTCTATATTATCATTATCTATATTTTCTGCTAAATCAATATTCGGGGATACTGACAAATCTAAATCTATATAAACAGAAGTATTTTTAGGCAACTCTTCGCCGGATAAATCTAAAGCACATGACTGATCTTTTTCTATTACAAAAGGATTTTCATTATCTGCATTCAAAAAATAGCTTTTATCAACAGAAAAACTTTCAGAAAAGAATCCCATCTTTTTAAATAAATCTTTGCTGTTATCATTTGAAAAAACTATTTCACTGTTTTCCCCTACAGCTTTTGATTCCAAAACCAAAACTCTTGTTTTGGATGTATTAGAAATTATAGAAGATTTAACAACATCTTTAGCTTGATCTAAAATTTCCTTATGAAACTTTTCTATATTTCCACCGGAAAAACGTATATTAACCGTCTTACCAGCACTTGATATTTGATAATTTCCTGAATCAATTTTGAAATTTTTATTTAACGGAATACTAGCTATTTTATGGGAAGAAGCCTTTTCTATTACATTAATAGAATATTCACCTCGATCCGCTGTTTTTTCTATTTTTGTAGCTATTTGGGATGAACTACTTTCACCTATTTTATTTTCAAATGAACTTCCGGTTCCATATAAGCGTTTAGCACTTTTATCTAATGACAAAACCTTTTGACTGACTTCCCCTATACTTTGACGGGTTTCATCAATCTTTTTCTTTTCGTCATTCATTTTATCTACTTTTTCCCGTTTTTTGTTCATAATTTTCTCAATAGTTGCTTGAGAATTATATTTATTTGATAAACCGGGAACAATACTTCCACTATCAGCCATACTTTTCTCCATTAATAGTGGATCATTATAACAAAATAACCCTTTTTCTCCACATTTTTTAATATTTAGATAAATTAAGCAATTTCATTAAACATCGTATCATTAAATTTTTGCAACATTGCAATTAAATGTCTTATTTCTTTATACGGAAATTCATAAACCAGCTTAGAAGTTTCTTTATCGAAAATTTTAATAACAACTCTATTAATTTCTTCATCAAAGTTCATTTTTACTTCTTTTCCCTGCTGTTCCATTACTCGGTTGTATTTTTCTACAACACGTTTTACCCGTTCGATATTTTCACTATTTGCAATTTCAACATCAACATTATTTGTATTTATATTCTTTTCAATATTCGTATTACGCTTTACGAAAATATTAGGCGAAAATATTTTTTTATTATTTATAAGAATAAGTTCCGACACAACAACCTCCTTACTCTAAAAAATAAGTTACCCCTTTTAAAAGGGGTAACTAAAAATATGATTAAAACTTCTCCCCAGAAGAAAGATGTAACTCACTCACTTATTTAAAAAATAAATAAAATTAACCCAATAATCTCATAACAGATTGGGTTTTTGTGTTTGCTTGAGCTAACATTGCAGAACCAGCCTGAACTAAAATGTTATCTCTTGTAAAATTAACCATTTCGTTTGCCATATCAGCATCTCTAATAACAGACTCTGCAGCTTGTAAGTTTTCAGCTGCAATAGCAACACCTTTTTGAGCTACTTCAAAACGATTTTGATAAGCACCCAAATCTGCACGCTGTTTGTTTAGAGTTTTCAAAGCTTCATCTATAGTTGCTAATGAACCATTTGCTTCGTCAGCTGTTGCTAAAGAAATTTGTGTTATACCAAGTCCTGTTGCTGTCATATCACCAACAGAAACGGCTTTTCTTTGATCAACATTTGCACCAACATGTAACATTAATGCACTTTCTTCACCTGCAAATTTACCAGTCAACATATTCATACCATTAAATTGAGCATGAGATGCGATTCTGTTAATTTCATCAATCATTTGACTAACTTCAACCTGAATATACATTCTATCTTCATCAGAATAAACACCATTCGAAGCTTGAATAGCCAATTCACGGATTCTCTGAAGAACATCTTGAGATTCTTGTAAATATCCTTCTGTAGCCTGAACAAAAGAAACACCGTTTTGAATATTTCTTTCTGCCTGACTTAATCCTCTGATTTGGCTTCTCATTTTTTCAGATACAGCCAAATTTGCAGCATCATCACCTGCACGATTGATTTTTTGACCTGAAGATAATTTTTCTATATCCTTTCCCAAAGATACATTCTTAAATTTCAAGTTGTTGTTTGCATTAATTGATGTCATATTGTGATTAATAACCATATTACCCTCCATAAGTAATCTTCCATATCTGCAAAACAGACAAAAGAAGAGATTTTTATAGGTTTACTCCTAAAAATCAGATCTAGATGTTTTATAGATAAGTAAATGATAATCATAGATACATCTTTTTTTTAATATGTCACAACAATCTTCCTCTTCTTTTTTTATCAAGAAGAGGAAAAAATCATGAATTTCAAAGAACAATTTTATTTCAACAAATATTATTATTGCAATAATCTCATAACAGCTTGAGTTTTCTGATTTGCCTGTACCAACATAGAAGTTGAAGCTTGAACCAAAATGTTATCTCTTGTAAAGTTAACCATTTCACTTGCCATATCAGTATCTCTGATAACAGATTCTGCAGCTTGTAAATTTTCTGCACCTATAGCAAGACCTTTAGTTGCATGTTCCAATCTATTTTGGTAAGCACCCAAATCTGCACGCTGTTTATTTAAAACTTTCAATGCGTCATCAATTGTTCCTATTGTCGCATTAGCACCGTCAGAAGTAGATAAAGAAATCATTCCGTCAGTACCGTCACCTTGGCGAAGTCCAAGACCTACTGCAGTCATATCTCCAATAAAAACTTGTTTACGCTGATCCATATTTGCTCCAATATGAAGCCACATAGAAGCAGTTGCTGAACCATCAGAACCTTCAGGATTTGCAAATCGTCCTGTCAACATATTCATACCATTAAATTGAGCATGAGATGCAATTCTGTCAATTTCATCAACTAATTGACTGATTTCAACTTGAATATACATTCTGTCTTCATTTGAATAAATACCATTAGAAGCATGAATAGCCAATTCACGAATTCTTTGCAAAATATCTTGAGTTTCTTGCAAATAACCTTCTGTTGTTTGAACAAAAGAAATTCCGTTTTCTGCATTTTTTTCTGCTTGAATTAAACCTCTGATTTGGCTTCTCATTTTTTCAGATACAGCTAAATTTGCAGCATCATCACCTGCACGATTAATTTTTTGACCGGAAGACAATTTCTCCATACTTGAATTAAGAGAAAGTCCGTTAAATTTTACCTGCCGATTGGCATAAATAGAAGAGAGATTGTGATTGATAACCATAGTGTTTCCTCCATGAAACTTAATTTACAAGTATCCATACTTGCATGTTTTTTTATTTTTAAAAGCAAAATGCTTTTATTTCCCGAACTAACAACAACACATAAAACACCGCAACAACTCAGTGTATTTATGTACCAAGTATATTTCTTTCAAAAAAAAAATCAACAACTTTTATTTATTTTTTCTCCATTTTTTTGCTAAATAAAAATAAACTTCCTTATCTGTTAGATATTTAGCAAAATCAATTGCATTCATTATATCTGATTTATTACATTTTCCGTGTCCTACAAGAACTAATCCGTTAATTCCTAATAATATAGCTGCACCGTAAAATCTTGGCATAAACAAATGATTCAATCTTTTCCTTCTTTTTGAAGAAACAGAATTCATTAAAAAAGACGAACCTATAAATTTTCCTAAGAAAAATCGTCGCCACCAAGATGTATTCAGAATTCTGGAAAAATAAGATTTCATTTTTGTCAAAAGTAATTTCTGAAATGTTTCACATACTTTAATTACCGTATTACCTGTGAAGCCATCACAAATAACAACGTCAACAGAACCATCAATAATATTATATGGTTCCACATTACCTTGAAAACCATCTACGGTTGAAAGCATTTGATGAACCTTTTTTATAAAGTTACTGCCTTTTCCGTATTCAGTCCCCATATTCAAAAGCCCAACTGAAACATTATTTTTTTCAAAAAGACCACGATAGAATAAACTTCCCATTTGAGCATTTTGAAAAAAATATTCTTCTTTAGTCTCCGGATTTGCTCCGACATCTAAAATAAGTGTTTCACCTATATCATCTAATCTTGGTAAAAAAGTAGCCATAGCAGGTTTCTTCAATCCCGGCAAAAGTCCCAGTTCCAAAACTGACGCAACAACCGTCGCACCGGTATTCCCCGGAGAAAAAAACAAATCTATTTCTTTTTCCTTTAATAACTTAACACCTACACAAACGGAAGCATTCTTTTTTCTTCTGACAGCCAACAGAGGAGATTCCTCCATTCCTATCACATCAACAGCATTAATCAGACGAATATTAGCGTAAGAATCTATTTCCGGAAAGCTTTCTCTAACCTTTTCAATATTCCCGATAATATAGAATAAAGAATCTTTATACTTCTTAGAAGAAAAAAGAACGCCCTCTAACAATTCTTGAAAGGGGCGTTCTCCGGAATTTATATCAATTCCTAACTTCAATCTTTATTTACCTCAATAACCATTTTACCTTTATAACATCCACAGTGTACACATACTCTGTGAGGGCGAGTTAAACCTCCGCATTCAGGACATTTTGTCAACATTGGCAAAGTCATTTTCATGTTGATATTTCTATGCATTCTTTTTCTTGATTTTGATTTACGTTTCTTAGGTACAGCCATCTTCCAATCCTTATATTTTTATCATTAATCATTTAAAATGATTTTAATCTATTTTTCACGAGGAAAATAAAATAATAATACCCGTTTGTCAAGTATTCCTTGTTAAGCAAGAAAATTACTTCACCTTAATTAAGGTAAATTTCCATTTTTCCATTTTCGTCACAATTCAATTCCACATAATCACATTTCTTTTTTACTATTAAAGGAGCATATTCTCCGTTTTTTTTGATTTTTAAAATTTTTGAAGGTGAAATTATAACAAAAATTTTTTCCAACAACGGAAAATTATAAGACAGCTCTATCTTATTATTATACGCCATTACCGAAATTTTTGCTGTCTTATATTCAAATTGAATTTCTACATTATTTTGCGGATAAACCATTAAGTTATACTTCTTTCCTTTTCTAATAGGAATGCACGCACCGGGTAATAAAGCAAATCCCCAATCTTTATGAACTGAATCAAAATATTCATTTCTGTTAGAAATAAAACATTTATCATTTAATAAAAAAAACTCATCCTTACCTTTTTGACTTTTATAAAATTTTTTTAGGTTAAAAAATAAAAAACAACTGTCACCTATGAAAAAACCATTCTCTTCATTTTCCGGATAAAAATTCTTCCTCGTAATAAGTAATTTTTTCTCTGTTAAAACAGTAATATAAAAATCAAATTCCTCACGCACTCGTAAAACAGAAAAAAGTAAATCCCCGGAAAAAGAAAAAATTTTATGACACAAATCATTTTCATAAAAGATATAAGATGCAAAAAGAAAAATAAGAAAAAGATTTTTATTATCTTTAAAAGATTTTCCTGAAAAAAGGAGTTTTGATTGCTGCGGAGAATTCAAATAGAAAGCAAGAATATTCCTAAAATTTTTTTTATAAGAACCGTTTTCCAATAAAAGACCGTCCGAAAAATTTTCACTTTTGACAATCGGAATTTTTATTCCCCAAAAATCTTTTTCTTCATCATGAATTAAAAAAGATATAAACGAAAAACAAGGTAAATTTCTCAATTTTTCAAAACTCGAATTCTCTTCGTTTCTTTTAGATGTAACAAAAAGTCCCATTCCGTTAAATTTATTTTCCGAAGCACATCCGAAATTTATTTCTTTGCAATTATAAAAAGTTAAATCTACTAACTCTTCAAACAAATCAACAGAATGAAGTTGAAAAACTAAACGATTACCGACAAAAGAATAACTAATATTTAGCGGAAAATTTATTCCTACAACACCATCTTTTAAAACAATATAAACAAAACTTTTCTTTTCTGAAGATAAAAATAAGCAATCCAATACTTCTGATGAAAAAAACATTGTTATCTTTGATTTGTCCGGTAAAATATAAAATAAACATTTCATAGCAGAATTCATACTGCAAAAATACCGTACAACTTTTTCAGATTCATTATCCTTCATTATTTTTTCAGGCATAAACACCAACTTAAATACATTTTAATTTATATCAGCAATATATTTTAAAGCTTTCATAGCTAATTCATTATCAAAAACATCAAAAAGATCATCAGCAAATAACGAAGCATAACCTCCGGTACCGACAATAAAACATTCATCCATTTTCAATTCTTTTTTTATTCCTTTTATAATACCTTCGATTGCGTATAAATTTGAAAAATAAATACCGGATTCTATAGCCTCTGCCGTAGAATTCCCCATTATTTTCTCTTGTTTGCAAATATCAACAGATTGCAATTTAGCAGCTTTTTGGAATAAGGCTTGAGATGAAGTGTAAATCCCCGGCATAATTACACCGCCTAGGTAATCTCCATTTTGTAAAATGGCACAAAACGTTGTTGCTGTTCCCATATCAACTATAATAGAATTACATTTATATTTATAAAAAACATAAGCAGCATTCACAAGCCTGTCAGCCCCTACTTCCCCGGGATTTTTATATTTATTATTAATTCCTAAGTTTATAGACGAAGAAACTTCTATGACCTTACTTTTAGGAAAATATTTTGCAGCTAAATTATGAAAACAAAAATTAAGCTGCGGAACAACAGATGAGAAAACTATCTTTTCTATATTATCTATATTTACTTTATTAATCTCTAAAAAACGCAAAATAAAAAACGCAAGCTCATCGAAACTTTCCTCCCTACGAGTAAAACGTCTTGCCGTAGCTACAACTTTTTCATTGCCAAATTCTTTATGGAAAATACCAATTTCAATATTGGTATTACCAACATCAAATACAAGTATCATCTTTACATCTCCTATTTAAAAACAGTGATTTATATCAAAATCATTATTAATAGTCCATTAAGCTATTTATTAAGATAAAAAAGTTAAAAAAAATACTTGACGTGGAAGTTGTTATAGTGTATAAGTCCACATGTCAGCACGACGAACGCCTCTATAGCTCAGTCGGTAGAGCAGAGGACTGAAAATCCTCGTGTCACTGGTTCGATTCCGGTTGGAGGCACAAAAAAGCTACTTCTTACGAAGTAGCTTTTTTTTATTTTACGTATAACCAATTAATTTCATACTCCACATCCTAAAACTTACTTTTAATAATTTCACCACTGCAACAAAATCTTATTATAAGGAAATAAAAAAAGATAACTGACAATAAAAATATTGCCGTTCTCAATAAAATATATTGAACCGATTGCTAACCGATTCCGAAAGCCATCGCCATTGTAACTTTTTTATTTTCCGAATCGATTTCATTAATGACGTTAATTTCTTTGATTTTCTTACCGTATAGTTTTTCATAATTTTTTGACATGACATAAGATTTTATAAACGGAATACAACAAAGTGCTTGTATTATTACTCCGGCAATTATTCCCACAATGCCTAATGTTAGTATTAATGAGGCAGTTGACAAATCTATAAAAGTTCTCGGTGAGTATGAAAGTATTGAAAATATAACAGCAATCGGAGTTCCGACTGTATATAACCCACCTCCGACACTTGCCAATATGATACCGCTGTTTATAAATCTTTTCCATCTTGCATATACTGCGTTTGCATCTTTAGGATTTGTGCGATATTTGGCAATGAAAATATTTTCTTCAATAGACAAAGAGTCCCCGGATGTTGCCTTAAAATCCGGAACGACTTGTTGTTCGACCTGCTTTTCGTCAGAAACTTCTTGGGAAATATCATTTGCAAAAGCAGTTAAACATGAGCAAAACAAGAAAATCAAAGTTATAGAAGTAATTTTTTTTATCATAAATATTCCTTTTATTATTAATATACTTTTCTGAAATTTAAACATAAATCGGAATGATTGTAGCTATTGCTAAATTTCAATCTTACAGCTTCACATCCCAAGTCTTGATAATAAATACAATCAATAGATATGCTGCTGTTACCTAAGTTGTAATAATCAGCATAATCTAATTTTATACATCCGTTATTCACGGATTTTATTTTGGCTTTTTTTGTAACTCCTGTTCCATCCAAAAGATATTGCCATATAAACTCATCATCTGCTGTAAACTCACAAATTAATTTTTCATTTGTCATTCCTAAGTATTCCCACTTGCCGACTAATCCACATTCAACTCCTGCAGTAGTACAACCGGCTGTAATAATGGCTAATATCGCAGTTGCAAATATTAAAATAATACGTTTAACCATAAATCCTCCTTATCAATCAATTATTTTTTTAATATGATTGTAAAAAAAAAAAAAAAACTGTCAATTTTATTGTTATACTTAAAATACTCCTGCTTAAAGAGTATGTCTGCGGTACTTTTCTCCTTTTTTTACCGTGGACATGTTCTTTAACAGGGGGATAATAAGGAAGAAATCAAAAGTAAAGCCTGACTCGACTGTAATAAAAACTATCAGGCTAAAAAAGAAATCGAAATATTAACACGTTTGTCTTTCTGTTTCTCACAGTCCAATGCTGCAATATTGCTAAATTGTCCTGTTTATGATAAAAACAACCCGACTTTTATATTCAAAATAAGGAGTATCTCATGCTGGTATTGGGAATTGAATCAACTTGTGACGAAACAGCGGTTGCGATTGTCAAAGACGGAAAAGAAGTACTATCAAACATAATTGCAAGTCAGATAAAAGACCATCAACCTTGGAGCGGAGTCGTTCCGGAGATTGCCAGCAGATTACATTTAAAAAAGATTATTCCGCTTACGGAAGAAGCTTGTAAGACAGCCGGAGTAGAATTGAAAGATGTTGATTTGATTGCAAGTTCCAATCGTCCCGGTTTAATCGGCGGGCTGATTATCGGTACGGCTGTTGCAAAATCGTATGCGTGGATGTTGGACAAACCGTTTATCGGAATCAATCACATGGAAGGCCATTTGTATTCGTCGCACATTACTTGTGATATTGAGTTTCCTTATGTGGGGCTGTTAGTTTCCGGCGGTCATACAATGATTATAATCGTAAAGTCACATACTGAGTATGAAGTTATAGGAACAACAATTGACGACGCTCTCGGTGAAGCGTTGGACAAAGTTGCGAAACATTACAACATCGGTTATCCGGGCGGTCCGGCAATCGAAAAAGCCGCACTTGACGGAGACAAAGATAAGTTTCATTTTCCGATTTCAAATCTTTATAAATCCGACCGTCAATATGATGTAAGTTATTCCGGGATAAAAACCGCCGCAATTAATCATCTTGAAAAATATCTTGTCAATCCTGGCGACACTTATACTGTAAACGACATTGCTGCTTCATTCCAGCACAAAGCTTTCGATATGTTATTTCGTAAAGTAAAAAAAGCGAGCATCGATTATAAAATTCCTCGAATCGTTGTCGGCGGCGGTGTAAGTGCCAATCAATATTTACGACAAATGTTCGCTACTCTTACCGATACGCAAGTTTATTTTCCAAGTTTAAAATATGCAACGGATAATGCCGCCATGATTGCCGCTTATGCTTATCATAAGTTCCAAGAAACCGGTGCAGACGGACTTGATACCGGCGTATATCCTCGTGTTACCGGATTTAAAATCTCACTCGTTCAATAATATTTTCTGAATAATAATTTTTTTTCAAAGATTCAATTCTCTATAATAAAGGTACAAAAAATGCTGATTCTGCATACACTTTTAAAATTGAGAGGAATCAATGAAAATATTCACAAAGTTTATATGTCTGTCAATCGTGGCGGTCTCACTGCTGACCGGTTGTGATATCGAAAACAAATGCAGCAGCATTGAAATTAAAAATAATGTCAGATACTTTAAAGGGGTAAATTTATCCAATTCATTCAAAAAATGGAATAACAAACACTAAAATCATTAATTCATCACAAGAATTACGAGACATTTTTTATAAAACTGAAATTAATCAAGACGTTTATCCAGATGCAAAAGAAATTATCAAGATGTACGATGATGATTTTTTCAATGAAAATGCATTAGTTGCAATTGCAATATGGACAGGTCCAGACACGGAAGTTAAAGTAACATCCTTTGAACCAAAAAATAATAAATTAAAAATTACCGTTGAATCAATAAGTGAGGTGGCCCTACCGGGAACGACCTCCATACTGGTAGTAAAAAATCACTTAATCCTTATTGAAACAACAAAAGAGGAAATAAAAGACTGTACCGACGTAGAAGTTACCGAGAACGAGGTAAGTGTATGTTCTAACGATACAGATTGTTCAAAATAAATAAGGAGTAAACAATGAAAATATTCACAAAGTTTATATGTCTGTCAATTGTGGCAATCTTACTGTTGACCGGTTGCGATATTAACAGTAAATGTAATTGTTTAATAGAAAACAATGTTGGATACTTTAGAGATGTAAGTTTATCCCATTCTTTCATGAAAAATCGTAAAATCATTAATTCATCACAAGAATTACGAGACATTTTTTATAATAATGAAAAAGATATTATCAATAAATACGATGATGACTTTTTTAGCGAAAATGCATTAGTTGCAGTTTCATTACTACTTGATGCCAGTTATTATGATTGTGAAGTAACTTCTTTTAAGCTGAAAAATAAAAAAGTCGAAGTTACTGCTAAGATTAAAGATAGCCCCGGCTGTATGGCATTTGTATCTGAAATGGTGAATTGGTTGATTTTAATAGAAGTTTCTCAAGAAGAAATAAAAGACTGTACCGACGTAGAAGTAACTATAGCAGAACCGTCTTGTTAAAAGAAAGACGGTTTGTGTATGTTCTAACGATACTGATTGTTCAAAATAAATAAGGAGTAAACAATGAAAATATTCACAAAGTTTATATGTCTATTAATCGTGGCGGTCTCACTGCTGACCGGTTGCGATATTAACAGTAAATGTAATTGTTTAATAGAAAACAATGTTGGATACTTTAGAGATGTAAGTTTATCCGAGCATTCTTATAAAGATAAAATCATAAGAACTTCACAAGAATTACAAGAACTTGTTTCTAGCCAAAATGAAAAAGATATTATCAATAAATACGATGATGACTTTTTCAGCGAAAATGCATTAGTTGCAATCCCATTACCACTTGATGCCAGTTATTATGATTGTGAAGTAACTTCTTTTAAGCTGAAAAATAAAAAAATCGAAGTCACTGTTAAAATTAAAGATAGCCCCGGCTGTATGGCATTTGTATCTGTAATGGAAGATTGGTTGATTTTAATAGAAGTTTCTCAAGAAGAAATAAAAGACTGTACTGACGTTGAGGTAACTATAGCAGAACCGTCTTGTTGAAAGAAAGATGGGTTGTGTATGTTCTAACGATACTGATTGTTCAAAATAAATAAGGAGTAAACAATGAAAATATTCACAAAGTTTATATGTCTGTCAATTGTGGCGGTCTCACTGTTGACCGGTTGCGATATAGAAAACAGATGCAGTTGCATCGAAATTGAAAATAATGTCAAATATTTTGAAAATTATCATTATAATTTAGAAGAGAACACAAAAGAAATCGTTGATTCTTTAGAAGAATTGCGAGACCTTTTTCATAATGAAGATAGTCAAGATGTTAAGAAATATATTAATAAGTTTGATGATGAATTCTTCATTGATAATTCATTAGTAATAATTACACTTGGAGCACCGCATCCGGGGCATAAAGCAACAGTAACATCCTTTGAGCCGAAAAATAATAAATTAAGAATCACCGTCGAATTAAGAAGTAATGTTCCTCCGTTTAGTTCTGTTGAAACTGTAATTGAATTCCACTTAATCATAATAGAAACAACAAAAAAGGAAATAAAAGACTGTACTGACGTAGAAGTAACTATAGCAGAACCGTCTTGTTGAAAGAAAGATGGTTTGTGTATGTTCTAACGACACAGATTGTTCAAAATAAATAAGGAGTAAACAATGAAAATATTCACAAAACTTATATGTCTGTCAATCGTGGTGGTCTCACTGCTGACCGGTTGTGATACATTAACAGAAAAAGAAGAAAAGATCTCGGAAATGGAAAATAAAACGGAAGAAAAGATTCCGGAAATGGAAAATAAAACAGAAGAAGAGACACCGGAAATAGAAAATAATATTGAATATTTCAATAGTTATTCTGAAAAAATTGGAGCAAATGCAATCATAAAATCTTCAACTGAATTGCAAGATTGTTTAAACTATGCTCCGGAAAATCCTGATTCTGATTTTATAAATCAGCTTATAGCCAAATACGATGACGACTTTTTTACCGAGAATGCTTTAGTAGCAATTTCGTTATTTACCAGTACACCCGGATATGAGGTGACAGTAACATCTTTTGAGACTGAAAACGAAAAAGCAGAAGTCGCAGTCGAGTTGAAAAAATATGTAAGTCCGGATACATCAAGTATAATGGTAATAGAATATTGGTTGGTTTTGATAGAAACATCTCAAGACAGCGTAAAAAATTGTACGGAAATAGATGTGACTGAAAATAAATTGTATATCGAGATTGACGCAGACAATTCGTGTAAATAAAAAAAAAGCACTTCTTGCAATTATCGGAGTAAAGCCGATTTTTTCACAAGAGGTGCTTTTATTACAAAGTAAAACAGTGTTATTTCAATGCTTCAAAAATAATATCAGCTATAAACACTACCGCCAAAATCCATGTAATAACAGGAATTTCTTTCATTTTCTTTCCGGCAACTTTGCTTATAACATAAGTTATTACACCGTAGGCAATTCCTTTTGAAATAGAATATGCAAATGGCATTACCATAATAGTAATAAATGCAGGAATTCCCTCTGTAATATCATTGAAATCGATTGATGTTACAGATTTCATCATTAGAAAACCGACAAAAATTAATGCCGGAGCCGTTGCTGCACTCGGAATAAGTCCAAATAACGGAGTAAAAAATAAAGCTAAAACAAATAATATAGCTGTCACCACAGAAGTAAGTCCTGTTCGTCCTCCGGCAGCAACTCCTGATGAACTTTCTACAAAACTTGTAACTGTTGATGTTCCCAAACATGCTCCGGCTACAGTTCCTACTGCATCAGCGAATAAAGCTCCTTTTGCATTAGGAATATTTCCGTCTTTATCTGTAAGTTTCGCTTGTTCGGTAACTCCCATAAGCGTACCGATTGTATCAAACATATCAGTAAAGAAAAATGTGAAAAATACAACAAAGAATTTTACGGTAAAAATATTAGCCCATTCAAATTGGAAAAAATACGGCATAGACGGTAATGAAATAGGTTTAAAATTCTCAGGAATAGTTGTTACACCAAACGGAATTCCAACAACTGTAGTTAAAGCAATCCCGATAAGAATAGAACCAGGAACATTCATTACATATAAAATAATTGTTATAACTAACCCAATAATAGCAACAAGTGCCGAAGAGTTATTAAAATCAACAAAACCGATAATTGTTCCCAAATCAGATTTAGCAATTCCGGCATTTGCAAGCCCTATCAAAGTGATAAATAACCCAATCCCTACGGCTACAGCTTTTCGTAAATTTGCAGGAATTGATTTAATAATAGCTTCCCTTACCCCAAACAATGACAATACTATAAATAACAAACCTTCAAACAAAACCGCAGTAAGAGCAAACTGCCACGAACAGCCCATTCCCATTACAACTGTGTAAGTAAAAAATGCATTAAGTCCCATCCCCGGAGCAAGTCCTATCGGAAGATTTGCACAAAATGCCATTACAAGTGTAGCAATTGCCGCAGAAACAGCCGTCGCCGTAAATACAGAACCAAATTCCATTCCCGATTCGGAAAGAATACCCGGATTTACAGCCAAAATATAAGCCATTGCAAGAAAAGTCGTAATTCCGGCAATTACTTCACGTCCTACCGTAGTACCACGTTCACGAAGTTTAAATAATTTCTCCATATAATTATTCCTCCTTAAGAAAATTATTTTATTTTTAGCAATACATAAACAAATATTTGATTAACCGCTTTTTGGATAACCTGCTCTCGTCTCATTCCTGCCAATTTAACAGAAAATTCTTCTGTTTTGCCGTCAATATCAAATCCAAACCACACAAGCCCGGCAGGATTACCGTCGGTATCAGCTCCGGGGCCGGCTACTCCAGAAACCGCAACAGCAATATTACTACCCGTAATTTTTTTTATTCCGGCTGCCATTTCCTTTACAGTTGCAGCCGACACTACTCCGTGTTGCGATATTGTATCTGCACTTACACCGAGAACTTTTTGTTTCATTTCAGCCGTATACGACACCACCGCCCCGGCATACACTTGTGAAACTCCGGCTGTTTTTACAAATGTTGAAGAAACTTTTCCTCCGGTACAAGACTCGGCAAAAGAAATTGTCTTTTTTTTCTTTAAAAGCGTTTCGTACAAAACCTGTTCTATAGGTTTATCTTCCGTATAAAAAACTTTATTATCTGCCAAAATTTTTAAATACGCAGCGACTTTATCATCAAAATCTTTCGGTTTTACTCCGTTATCAGAAAATCTTCTGAAATGTAATTCAATATATCCCTCGATTGAAAAATAATAACCGAGTTCAAAATATCCGTCATCATTAGCTGCAAACAAATCTGCAATACCGCTTTCACCTATTCCGTAGGTACGAACTACTTCGGTAAAAAATTTCCCTTGAATTATATTGTATTTTTCAAGACGCGGTAAAAGCTTATTCTCTGCCATTACTTTATTTTCAGATGGAGGTCCCGGAAGTAAAACTACAATTTGTTTTCCGTTACGATAAAAAAGCCCCGGTGCTGTTCCGCAATCATTATCTAAAACTTCTACACCGTCCCACAAATAAGCCTGTTGCTTGTTCGATTCATAAATCGGATAATTTTTAGCTTTTAGATACGTTTCAATTTTTTTCCACAATATAGGAAAAAATACGAGTTCCTTCCCTGCATATTCGGCTGCGGCAATTCTTGTCAAATCGTCCTTTGTAGGACCAAGTCCGCCCGTAGTAACCAAAATATCTGCATCTTTACAAAAACGCATTGCCGCAACTATTTCCGAGCCGACATCTGCAACATTCACACGATATTTTACCCTCATTCCCAAATTTTCAAACCATCTGGCAAAATAGGTAGAATTAGTATCGTTCATTTTTCCACGCATAAGCTCAGAACCTACTGCAATAATTGCTACTGTTGTCATTGTTTTTTCCTTTTTTATAGTTTCAAAAAAATAAAAGGCTGTCCAAAGTCGATATAAAAAAGCAAACTTTGAACAGCCGATTTAAATTATAAATTTATTTTTACATCATTCATATTACAGCCCGATTTTTTCAGCAACTGCTTTCATTGCTTCAATTGAGATTGAAACAAACTCGTCAAGTGATAAACCGATTTTAGAACATAAAAGAATAGAATCTCTGTTTACATTAGATGCAAACGCTTTTTCTTTCATTCTTTTTGTCACACTTGAAACTTTTACTGACGCCACTTTTTTGTCCGGATAAATCTTAGCTACAGCAGTGATAAAACCGGAAAGAGTTTCACTAGCAGTCAATGCGTAATCCATAAAAGTCTCACGTTTTGTTCCGTTTTCTTCATTATGAGCCATAATTGCATGAACAATTGCTTCATTTAATCCCAAATCTTTCAACCACTGTGCAGCAACAAGCCCGTGTTTGTTCATTTGAGAACCTTCGGCATCTTCAAAGTCAACATCATGCATAAGACCTGCATAATAATAATTATCTTGATTCAAACCAAACTTAGCTGCAATTCCACGCATAATGGCTGCACTTGCCAAACTGTGATTTTTCAAACTATCTTTCTGAATTTTTTCTGCAAACAATGCATCAAGTTTTGCTTTATCTGCACCCAAATCAGCCACATCTTGCGGAGCAAGAACTGCGTTATCTGTAGACTTTTCTGCATTTTCTTCAACAGGCTCACCGTCGGCTGTATAATCTAACGGCTTCATCAACGGGAACAATACAACTTCACGCAAGTTTTCCTGATCTGTCAACAAAGCCGTAAAACGGTCAATTCCCATTCCCCAACCGGAAATAGGCGGCATTCCATATTCCATACAGTTGATAAAGTCTTCTTCCATAATCATTGCTTCATCATCGCCGTTTTCACGAGCTCTAGCCTGTGCCAACAATCTTTCACGTTGTTCTACAGGATCAACAAGCTCAGAATAAGCATTTACAATTTCCCAACTATTTACTACCAATTGGAATCTGTCTGTGATGTTCGGATCGTCATCATTCTTACGAGCAAGAGGAGACAAATCTGTAGGATGTTTGATAAGGAATTGCGGATTAATCATTGACGGACGAGCAACTTTTTTATAAAGCTGGTCAATCAAATTTCCACGACCGATTTTATCAAAATCAACACCTTCAAGAGTGATGTTTTTTGCCTTGATTGCAGCTACAAGTTCTTCCTTTGTAGGACATTGGTCAATATCGATACCTGCATGATTTATAATCAATTCACGGAAACTATATTTAGGCCAATCGCCAGAGAAATCGATTTTAGTTCCCTGATATTCCAATTGCAAACTTCCGTTTACTTCCATCAAAATTTTCTTAATCAACTCTTGAGTAAAACGCATATTGTCTTCATAATTCCAATATGACGCATAAAATTCCAACAAAGTAAAATCTTGCAAGTGACTCGGATCCATTCCTTCATTTCTGAAACTTCTTGCAAATTCATAAACACGCTCGATTCCGCCGGCAATACAACGTTTTAAATAAGTTTCCGGTGCAATTCTAAGGAACATATCAATATCTAAAGCATTGTGATGAGTCTTAAAAGGTTTTGCCAAAGCTCCTGACGGTTTTGTTAAAATAATAGGAGTTTCAACTTCCACAAAATCATGGTCGTTTAAAAAATTTCTGATAGTGTTAATAATTTTAAAACGCTTTTTAAAACGTTCACGAGTAGATGAATTCATTATCAAGTCAAGATAACGCTGACGTGAACGAGTTTCCAAATCTGTAATACCGTGGAATTTTTCCGGCAACGGACGAATTGCTTTAGAAAGAAGTTGAAATTCTTCTACTTTTAAAGTTAATTCACCTTTTTCAGTTTTGTAAATCTCACCTTTTACCCAAACAAAATCTCCCGTATCGATCATTTTTTCAAAGAATTTGAATTGTTCTCGTTCAACAACACTCATATTTACTGCAATTTGCATTCTTGCATCATAATCTTGAATTGTCGCAAACAATAATTTTCCGAATGAACGTTTCAACATCACACGACCGCACAATTGAACATCTTTTGTTCCTTCGGCAAGTTCTCTCGCCTGTGATAATGAATGAGTCTTATTACAGCGTTCTACATAAGGATTTACGCCACTTTCTCTTAATTTCTGAACCTTTGCAATTCTGATACTTCTTTCGTCGCTAACATTTGCCATTTATTTTCCCTCAGTCTTATTATAAAAAAATCTTTTCTTTTAAATAATCAGAGTGTTTTATATACAAAATCAGCCGTTTCTGCAAGTTTTCCCGAAGTTTTAAGAAAATAATATAGATTATTTCTTATCTGCTTTACTTTTATACCAAAATGATATAGGGGTCTGTCGTCTATTCCATTGGGTAATAACAAAAAAATGCACCTGCTAAAAAATCGAACTTAAGTTATCCGACCTTTCCGAGGTGCATAAAAAATAACAAAGGATTGATACTTATTATTAATTGCCGTTTTTATTTATCACTTTGGCAAGTCTTCCGCTTAGGTAAATTCTTTCTTTTACTTTACCAAATGAATGGAAAGAACTTTGAAACCTTGGAAAAAGTAAAACATCGTATCCCGGATGTTCTTTTAGTAGTTCTGCAATAATGTATTGTTGAAAACGTTCAGGATGTCGCCGTATATATTTATACATACGTTTATTTCTTCGAGTGACCTCCATTTCGAATGTAACAATTTCTCCAAGTTCAAAATCATCCAATGTAACCTCGATAGGTGCAATACCAATAGATTTGGTTTCTGTCATTGAAACTGACATAGTTTTACAGCTGCTCAACATCATAACTACAATTAAAGCTGTGATTACACTTAAATTTTTTTTAGTCATAAAAATGACCTCCTCTTTCATAAAATTAAAAGAGATGTAAAAAAAAAAAAAAAACTGTCAATAAAAACTTGATTAAAAATCATTTTTTATATTTACTCGCAATGTCTGTTTTTCGTATCTCCTCGATCGCTGTCTGTAGAAATACAGGCAGTTTTTTTGTTTTCAATATAGACGACAGACCCTTATTCCGTTTTAGAATCGAGGTCTGTCGTCTATTCCATTAATAACATCATTATTCTATTTTTGCATTAGGGTCTGCCACCTCGCATCAAATCTTTTTCAATCAAAATATTTGCATGAGAAAACTCTATTATTGTATAAACTAAAATATCTATCTGTCACTTACTTATATAAGGAGAAAATATAAATATGACAAAACCTAATATTAATACAAACATGATGCACTTAGGCAACGTTCGTTCTGTAATTCGAGAAACATTTGAATACGGAAATAAACGTGCAAAAGAAATCGGTCGTGAAAATGTTTTTGATTTCAGTCTTGGAAATCCAAGCGTTCCAGTACCTAATGAAGTTCACAATACAATGCTGAACTTATTACAAAAAGGTGATCCGGTAAAATTACACGGCTACACATCTGCACAAGGAGCAGAACTCACACGTGAAAAAATCGCACAAAATATCAACGCTCGTTTCAATGCCGGTGTTGATAAAAACGACATTTATATGACTTGCGGAGCAGCAGCTTCTCTTACAATTTCTATCAATGCTCTTGCTTGTAACGATGACGAGTTCATAGCCATAGCACCGTTCTTTCCGGAATATCGTGTTTTCATAGAAGCTGCCGGAGCTAAACTTGTAGTAGTAGAAGCTGATACTCAAAAATTTCAGATTGATTTTGAGAAATTAAAATCTGCAATATCAACAAAAACAAAAGCAGTTATCATTAACTCTCCTAATAATCCTACAGGCGTAGTTTTTTCTGAAGATACAATCAAAACACTCTGTTCTATTTTAAAAGAAGAATCTGAAAAACGAGGCGAACCGATTTATCTTATATCTGATGAACCATATCGTGAACTTGTATATGATGACAATACTGTCGTTCCTTATCTTACAAATTATTATGATAATACATTAGTTTGTTACTCTTACAGTAAATCTCTTTCATTACCGGGAGAACGAATCGGCTATATTGTTGTCTGCAATAAAATGGAACATAATAAAGATATTTATGCAGCCGTTTGCGGTGCCGGACGAGCTCTCGGATTCGTATGTGCACCAAGCATGATGCAACAAGTTGTAATCGAAAGCTTAGGTAATACTTCAGATTTGAGTGTTTACAAAACAAACCGTGATTTACTGTACAAATCACTCACCGAATATGGTTACGAATGCGTTTATCCTGACGGAGCATTTTATCTTTTTGTAAAATCTCTCGAAGAAGACGCCGGAGCATTCTGTGAAAAAGCCAAAGAATTTGATTTACTGCTTGTTCCGTCTGACAGTTTCGGTTGTAAAGGTTATATTCGCATCGCATATTGTGTAACTACCGAAATGATTAAGCGTTCACTTCCTGCATTCAAAAAACTTGCAGAATGTTATAAAAAATAAATCTTATAAAAAAGGTTGTTTCTATTTCCGCTGAAACAACCTTTTTTTTATTTTACGACCTCTATTGACCGCCCAGACCTGTATTCTATTTTTGCATATAGGTCTGGGCATAAAAAAAAGGGACAGGTCTATATCCCAAAAACACATATAGACCTGTCCCTTAAATTATCTATATAATCAATTTACTTTACTTCTGTTCCGCCCCATTCTACTGCAGCAAAACCTTTTCGTTCAAACGGCGTAATTTGCGGTTCTTCAATTTCAATAGACTTTTTCAATGCTTTATACGCCATAAATACACGAAGAACACTGTCCGGCTCCGGTCGAATATTCAAAATCGCACTGTTTGTGTACACATCACCTTGAAATGTTATCAAGTTGTACGGATTATTCTGCATCATCGGCAGCCAATAAACAATAAATTCGTTGTACTCCCTCGGTGTCAGTCCGATTTCTGCAAGCTTTGCCTGAAGAAACTCTGCCGTATCTTCGCCTTTTACTACATATCCTTTACTCAAATCATATTCTACATCAGACACGCCTTCCCAGAACAGATAAGAATATTCCTTCCCTGTTTTCACATCTTTTAATGTTCCGTCCGGCTGTGCAATCACGCTCCAACCGTTTTGATACTGCGGATAGGTACAAATTAACTCTCCGTCATAATCCAATTGTACATCTACTTTCATTGTTTGTTGCGGATACAGATAAATCACCGGTTTTTTAGCCGGTTCTCTATAATTATAAATTTCCTTTTCTTTTTCCTCTTCGCATACATTGGTACATCCAATAGCACACATACATACTGTCATTAAAAATAAATACAACAATTTCTTCATATTTTTTATCTCCTTATTAAACATTGATATTTATTTATCGGAATTTATGCAAACAAGTTCACAGTGCCCAGACCTTAATTCCATTTCGGTATTTAACTACGTTAAATACTTCGCTCGTTCACACTGTGAACTCACCGTTAATTCCATTTTCGCATAGAGGTTTGGGCTGTCCATATTAAAATATTCTTGTTATTTAAGATTACCGTTTTTCCAACTCGCTTCTATTTTTTTAGCAATCAAATCAATTTTTGCCTCATACACATATTTTTTACTCCAAGTGCAAAAGACAGATTTCTTTCCCAAAATAAGCTTTGTCATAAAACTATCGGGCTTCGAAACCCAACCACATTTCGGCTCTAATTTAAATATCGCCGTGTCATTTTTACATTCGACGCTGTATTCGCCCTGAATGTATCCCATTTGTTCTCTCGGTTTAATCGAGAAATTTCCAGTACAAGATTTGTCCAATCTCAGACCGCAATCAAAAAATATTTGTACATCCTGCTCGCCGAAATGAACAGTAACTTTTTGCAAACAGTTCTTATCATCAAACAAATATTCTACATTCCCATCTCGGAAAATTTTATCTTCATTCAGTTCTATTTCCTGCAATTCCGTCATAGATGTAACAGCGAACTCAAACAATTCACATTCATTACTGTATCTGGCATACAACCTTGGCTGACCGCCCATCGGAATCGGGAAACTGTCAATCTCCACATTTTTACCGTCAATATTACAACTAACAATCGACTTACTTTTTCGCATTAAATCAAAATCATACAAGAAAAACACAGGTAAATATTCCGGATTCTTTGAACCGGCTCCGATAGGTGCCAATATATTCATCGTTTTCGATTTTTTCTTAGCCCGTTCCTCTATATGTACTGATATTTTCCTGTTTTGAATGTCAGCAAATTCAAAGCTTATAACCTGATTACCATCCGCCTTGCAAAAACGCACATTGTTGATTGGCGTCTGAACATGCTCTTTCAATCCATTCTCTGCCACGTTAAATTTTTCGTCTTCTATAAACTTCAACTCCACATCATCATAAACGTCTACAAAATTATCATTTCTATATCCGAGTACACGATACCCGGTTCCATACGGCTGTCCGTCAATAAACTGCAATTCGAAACCTCTGTAAATTGTGTCAGGATGTTTTTCAAACGGAATCAACGCCAATTTTCTGATAGGACTGTATTTTATCGTTATAGGTAAGTAAGTTTTCATTTTTCTACATCTCCTATTTTTTTTTAAATTATCTCCAATTTGTACAATTGTTTGTTTTGCTACTTTTAAATATTACTTCACTATTCACAGTGCCCAGACCTGTATTCTATTTCAGTATAGAGGTCTGGGCGGTTAGAAAAAAAGGGACAGACCTGTATCCCAAAAGCACATATAGACCTGTCCCTCAGTAATTATTATCTTTTAGAATTATAAAAAAACATAGCGACCGCAGCCGAACAAATTACTACATATCCGATTGCACTCCAAATATCCGGAATTTGCCCGAACAGTACAAAGCCTAAAATTGACGCAAATATGATTTGAGTATAATCAAAAATCGAAATCTCACGTGCCGGAGCGTAACAATAAGCTGCCGTAATAGAAAATTGTCCGCCGGCTGCGGCTATTCCGGCACCGATTAATACAAAAAATTGAAAAAGTGTCATCGGTGAAAAATTAAAAAGCAAATAAGGCAACACCACCAAACATGAAAAAGCCGAAAAGAAAAACACGATATACGGCCCTTTTTCTCCCCGCTTTCCCAAAACCCGCACAGTAGTATACGCCGCACCGGCTCCCATTCCGCCGATTAATCCGGCAAGTGCAGGAAACAACGCAACATTTTCAAAAGTCGGCTTTATAATAAACAAACTTCCTACAAAGGAAACAACCACCGCCGCAATCTGGAAGATTGTCATTTTTTCTTTTAAGAAAATAAAACTGAATACAACGGCAAAAAAAGGCGACATTTTATTCAACATCGACGCATCGGCAAGCAGTAAATGTCCCAGAGCATAAAAATTACCGAAAATTCCGATTGTTCCGCAAAGTGAACGAATTATTAAAAAAGGAATATTTCCATTATGTTGCGGCTTCCAGGAAATCCCTTGCTTTACCATTACAAAAACAGCACAAATTACAGCTACAAAATTACGGAAAAAAGTTTTTTGAATAAACGGAACATCTCCTGCCAATTGCACGCACATATTCATAACAGAAAAGCAAAATGCCGAAAAAATTATATAAACAATTCCCAAATATTTATCTTTTACCATTTTATACAACCTATTTTTCAGTAATTTGTGCTTTCAGTCCGGAATAAAGCAATCTGTCGTATCCGATTATTACCTGTTCGCCTACTTTCACACCGGAAACAATCGCATAATCTTTACCGTAACGCCCTCCGGTTTTTACTTCTCTCATATCTACAACTCCGTCATTGTAAATATAAAGATAATTTTTACCGTATTTCGACACCACCCATTCTATAGGCACTACTACTCCGGTAAACGGATTTATTCTGATTTCCAATTCAAGAAATTTCCCGATAAAAAAATTGGGATATTTTTGATAACGCACTTCTACTTTGAACAATCCGGAACTGCCTTCGGGAACAAGACTTATCGATTTTACATTTCCGAAAACATTTGTTCCTTTCACATAAATTTTATCATTCAATTTAATTTTTTGAATGTCTTTATCTGACAAAAGAAGATTCACTTTATAAGAAGAAACATCTCCTATAGTAAGCAATTTTGTTTTATCAAAAACTTCACTGTTCTGCACGGTATCAACGTAAGCCACAATCCCGTCAATCGGAGATTTTACCTGCCAAGGAAGAAAATCTGAAGATAGATTTTTACGCTTTACTTCGGCAAGCAATGAATCTTTGGTAACCATCATTCCTTCCTGAGCGGTCAATTTATTAACAATTCCGTTACCCGGAGAATAAACAGGAATCAACGCTGCCGGTTCCAAACGAGCACCGTAAATTAACGTTTCATAAACATTACGTTTCTTAAGAGCTGAAACTTGTACTTTTGCCACAATATTTTCTTTTTTTTCCTGTGCAAAAACAGCACAACATAAAAAACAATATGCAATAAAAATTATTTTCTTCATTTAATAACTCCCAATTGTTGTAATGATACGTTGAATTGTTTACCGAATTCCAAAATACTTTTCATCAATTCATACTTTATATACAACAAATTATAAGTCGCTTCCTGATAATCAGATTCGGTATCTGATAAAGTTTGATAATCCAGCTCTCCTTCCTGATATGCACGTTGAGAAAGTTGGTAAGCTTCTTTTGTGATACTGCAATTTTCTTTATGACTTTCACATGAAGCCAATAATTGATTTATCCCGGTCAATCCGGCTATTTTTTCCGTATTTTGATTTCGAATTTCCTCTTCCGTCGCAAGCTGTAACCTGTCAATGGATTTTTTCCCTTTCAGAATGTTTGTTTGTACAGTTGAAAAAGGCAAAACATTTCCTAAAGGCAACGTAACCGCAGCTTTTAAAGAAATATTCTGATTTGTATTATCTTGCCAATTTTTAATTGTCGGCATTGCTTCCGTTCCCATAGAAAACGACATTGAAAAATACGGAATGAATTGAAAAATATTTTTACGATTGGCCAACTGCTGTTTTTCAGTTTCCAGTTTTAATTTAAAAACAGATGTCGTTTTTTCTGCATTAACATTTTTCAGCAAATCTATATTTAATTCTTCAATATTCGGAAGTTTATCCATAAAATCAATTTGCACATCTTCCGGTAAATTTAATAATTGCTTAAATCTGATCATCAAAATCTGATAACTGTTTTCTAATGAGGTGAGTTTGTCGCAATTTTCTTTATAATTGTATTCCTTTCGCAACAGTTCTATTCGTGAAATTTCACTGTTTCTGTAACCACGTTTTGCACTGTCCAATCTATTCTTACTGTTATCCAACAGAATCTTTTGCAATTCTATTTGTTCACGTTCTACTTGTAATAAATAATAAAAAAGTACGGCATTCTTCTCTATTTCACTTTTTGCAATATCGTAATCCAAAATTCCTATTTGATAATTATTAATCGACTGAGAAATATTAAGAAAATCTGACGCTCTTAATGACCAAGAAATACTTCCCGACAGTGATAATGACGATGAAGTTCCTTTTTCTCTTGTGTTAATATAAGCATGATTTTGAGATGTAGATGCTGACATTGACGCTTCGGGATAAAGAAAATTCCATGATGTATCACGAGATAATTTTTTTTCATCAAGTAATATTTTTTCACCTTTCAATGAAAGATTTTCTCTTACCACACAATCCACAGCGTCCTTTAACGACATTTGTATTATTTCTCCGGCAAAACAAAATGTTGAAACTGTGAAAAATATCAGAATCCAGTACAATTTCTTTTCTTTCATAATTAAATCCTAAAACTTATTCCACTCGCATTTTATCCCAAAACAGTATCGAGGTCTGGGCATATTATTTATCGTCTCTATTTTTTATTCAAAAACAGCATTGAGGTCTGGGACTTAAATATCTACAAAAAAAGCGGAATCATGATACGCAATACGACAAGTATCACGATTCAATTCCGCTTAAAAAACTATTAAGAATTCCACATTAAGGAGCCGGTGGAACTTCAATATTAGGATCCTCAAGGATATCTACTCCGGAATAATCTCCGGAAGCTTCATATTTAAGTTTAGCAAGAATATTAGCTGCTTTATCAGCATTAATATCTTTAATCAATTTTAACAAATACGGAGCTGTAGAACTTGAACCTAATTCTTCGGAATAAGCATCAATTTCACGTAAAATATCAATTACATCAGCTTCCGGTTGTTTTTCCATCAAAACAGCGGCATCGTTAGGCGGCATACCGTACAATTTTATAGCTTGTTCTCTGATATTTTTCTTTCTATCCGTATATTGGCGATCTCTGTCTTCAAGCATGGCGTTTTTTCTGTCGAGTTCTTTTTCTCGTTCCAATAACGCTTCGTGTTTTTTATTTACTTCGTTTTCTTTTGATTTCAATTCATTCTCACGATTAAGAACGATTTCTTCCATCAAACGAACTTTTTCTTCTTTCTTACTAAGTTCTTCACGTTCTAAAAGATAAACGCTTTCAGCTTTTGCCAATTTATTTTTATTTCTGGCAGCCTTCCATTTATCCACACCCGGCACAGGAATATCCAATCGTACACCGAGTAATTGTCCGGTAAAATCAATTACCACAAGTCCGCCTATTATCAATACTACAATCAGCAATAAAAGGAGAATTATTTTTTTTACATCCAATTTTTCAGCCATATTTCTATCCTATTTTTTTAACATCTTTGTAATTTTAGCTACATAATCTTGAGTTTCGTCAATATCCGGAACTCCGTTTACCGCATCGACTCTATGCGGACCTGCATTATAAGCAGCTAATGCTTTTTCTAAATTACCGTCATAACGTACAAGCATTTGCTTCAAATATTTAGCACCGCCTTCAATATTTTGTTCTATATCAAAAGGCATTTTTACACCCATATCAAGTGCTGTTTGCGGCATAAGTTGCATTAACCCCATCGCCCCGGCTCTGGATACGGCGTATTGATCATAATTTGATTCTGTTTTTATCACTGCATGAACAAGGTCTTCCGGCAGTCCGTAGCGTTTACTTACTTGTGCTACTTTTCCGGAAATACGTTCATCTTTTGTTTTTTCTGTTTTATTTACTTTAGTAACAGGCTCTTTATATTGCAACATCACCGGATCTAATGCTTCGCTTCCAGATGTAATATAAACAAACGGATGATACCCCGCATCTTTTACAGAAGTAACACTTTCAGATTTTTTTGATGTTGCAGATGCAGACATTGCTCCTTGCAAACGAGATTCAAACATTGAAACAAATTCCGGTTTCATTCTTGACTTCAGAGTCGTTCCCATATTAGTAATTTCCCCCATTCTTTTAGTAAAGTTTTCAAGACCTTGACTCTGTTGTGATAATGAATCAAAACTAATCATTTACATCTCCTGTTACACTTTTAGACTTGTCGGAATGTACTGCCATGTTCAATGCTGCTTCATCAATCATATCAGTTTCTTCATTTTCCATTTCCAACAAAAAGTTCTCGTATGCCTTTTCTTTTAGTTTTTCCAGGATTTTGCGTTGTTTCATTGCCTCTCTTAATGCATTTTCACGTTCTGTTAATAAAGGCTGCAGCTCTGTAATTCCGCGATTATTCAATTCTTGTCTGCGAAGTAATGCTCGAACGTTAGCGTCAAATGCCGAAAATATTCTGAAATCAAGATTTCCGCCTTCATTCAAATAAATCTGACGTTCCGCATTTGTTTCTTCAATAATACGGTCGCAATCTCGATTATCAATTTCAAAAGCATTTTTTTTCTGCAAAACTTCCGCATATGCAATTTTAGCTTCTTGTTCTGCTCGCTCTCGTATTTTCAAAACTTTCTCCAGTCTGAACTGAAAACGCTTCATATTCCTCCCCTTACAAAGCTACCCACGCTAATCTAAAAAACATTTTTTCTTTTAGAAAAAGCTCTCTTCTAAAATGTCGGATTCTTCTAAATTTTCATTAGCATCAGAATCAATTAAAGGTGAAACTACACTGTCAAGACATTCTAAACATTCGTCCCAGGTCATTCCGTCTTCTACTTCCTGCTGTAAAAATCCTTCCATACTGTCGTGTAACATTATCGCAGCATCTACAATCGGGCTGCTTCCTTTTGCATACGCTCCTAATTTTATAAAATCTTCATTTTCATTATACGCTGCCATTAGTTTCAAAAACATATCTGCTTTTTCACGATGACTTCGCTCTACTACCTTTGACATCAAACGAGACACACTTTGCAATACATCAATTGCCGGATAATGACGGCGTTGTGCCAACTTTCTGTCTAATACAATATGCCCGTCAAGAATCCCTCGAACAGCATCCCCAATTGGTTCATTCATATTGTCACCTTCTACCAAAACCGTATAAATTCCGGTAATACTTCCTCGTTCCCCAGTTCCGGCACGTTCAAGAAGTTTCGGTAATGAATTAAAAACAGATGCAGTATAACCTTTTGTTGCAGGAGGTTCCCCCAAGGAAAGTCCGATTTCACGCTGTGCCATAGCAAAACGTGTAACTGAATCCATCATCAATAAAACATCTTTTCCTTGGTCTCTGAAATGTTCTGCAATTGCAGTGGCTACATATGCACCGCGTACACGGCACAATGCGTTTTTGTTAGAACTTGCAAAAACCAAAATCGATTTTTTTAAGCCTTCTTCTCCAAGTTCATAATTGATAAATTCTTGCAATTCTCTGGAACGTTCTCCGATAAATGCAATTACATTTACATCAACATCTGCATTACGTGCAATCATTCCCAAAAGTGTCGATTTACCGACTCCGGAACCGGCAAAAATTCCTATTCTTTGCCCCTTACCTATAGTCAGCAATCCGTCAATTGCCCTTACACCGGTAGCCAAAGGTTCTCTTATCGGACGACGTTTCATAGCATCACTGGGCAAATTGAAAACAGGAGCAACTTGTGATGATCCAATCATTCCCAAACCGTCATAAGAGCGACCGGTTCCGTCGAGTACACGTCCAAGTAAATAGTCGCCTACATAAACAGACAATTCTTCACCTGTAGCGACAACACTGTCACCTATTTGAATACCTTCCATTTCATCGTAAGTCATCAAAACGGTTTTACCCTTTTCCATTCCGATAACTTCACCTTGAATCTCTTTTCCTGTAGATGTAATGATTTTACAAACTTCACCGACTGCTGCCGGCGGACCGTCACTTTCTACGGTAAGCCCTTTTACACAAGTTACTTTACCGGTAAATTTTATTGGTTCCAAACGGTCTACCATTGAATTGTATTTTCCGATATCAAGAAGGAAATTTTCTAAATGACTTCCTTCTCTTTGAATATGTTCATTCATTCTTTACCCTCCCAAGTTTAGAATATTGAACTGCTAAAATTTCAAAAACCCGACTGCTTGATGTAACCAACAAACAGACGGGGATTTATAAAAAATATTATTTATTTATCTTCCGATTTCGGTTCTTCTGTTTTTACCTGCAAAGGTACCATTTCCTGAACTTTTTCTTCTATCTCGTGCAACTGACTTGAGATTCGGGCATCAAGCGTACCGAAATCTGTTTCTATAATACAACCGCCTTTATCTACAGTTGTATCTTCCAAAATCTTGATATTATCAGTCTCGGCAATCTTAATAAACTTTTCCTTATACTGTGTGGTCAAATCCAAATCTGCAAGATTTACTCTGATAGCAATGCTTTTACGTGATGAAAGCTTTTTCAAAGAATGAATTACATTATTAATAACAACATTCTTTTGATTTTCTGAAAGCACTTTAATAACCTTTCTGGCTATCGAAAGTACCAATGATATAATCTGTTGTTCTGCCTCTATAAAAATAGAAGTTCGCTTATTAATAATACCGTTAATCATATCATGCATACGTTCGGTAAGGCGTTCCACTTCACCGTTAGCTTTAGAAATTCCTTCTTCCCAACCATCTTTGTAACCCATTTCTCTGGCTTCATTGATAATCTTTTTTTCTTTATCGGCAATTCCTTCTTCTATTTTTCTGGCTTCTTCCGTTGCCTTTTCAACAATACTGCGAGCGTCATCTTCTGCATTCATTCTGATAACTTGAGCTTCATCGTTTTTTTCTTTTACGATAGCAAATGCTTGTTCTTTAGCATTATTGATAATCTCTTCAGCTTTAGCATTCAATTCTGCTTCACGTTGTATTTTCAATGCTTCAAATTCTGCTTCAAAAGCATCACGTTCTGCTCGCAATTCTTCTATAGATTTTCCCTCTTCAACCTCTTCTTCTTCCGGTTCTTCTATTACTTCACCAACCGGAATTAACGGTACCATATAAGTATCATCAGAAGATTTTACTTCAAGAGATCTAAAAAAATGCTTTGTCATACCATACTCCTGTCAAATCGTATTACACTACAAGTTCATCTTCACCGGCTCTTGCAACAATAATTTCTCCGTTGTCTTCCAATCGTCTGATAATACCTACGATTTTCTGCTGAGCTTCTTCTACGTCTTTTAATCGTACCGGTCCCATAAAGTCCATATCTTCTTTTAATACAGATGCCGAACGTTTTGACATATTTCGATAAATCTTATCTTGAACTTCAGAGTTTACACCTTTAAGAGCTTTAGCCAACTCTGTAGAGTCTACATCTCGAAGTACACGCTGAATATCTTTGTCTGAAAGAAGAACAATATCTTCGAATACAAACATTTTCTTTTTGATTTCTTCTGCCAAATCCGGATCTTCTTCTTCCAAGTTTTCCAAAATAGTACGTTCTGTTGTACGGTCTACAAGGTTCAAGATTTCTACGATTGTATCGATACCGCCTGCAGTTGTAAAATCTTCGCTTGTCAATGTTGATAATTTCTTTTCAAGTACACGTTCTACTTCACGTAATACTTCCGGACTTGTTCTATCCATACGAGCAATTCTTTTTGCTACTTCGGCTTGTTTTTCGTGATCCAATTTTCTGATTACATCAGATGCTTTATTGGAATCAAGATATGCAAGGATTAAAGCGATAGTTTGCGGATGTTCATTCTGGATAAAGTTGTACAAATGATCCGGGTCTGTTTTTCGTACAGCTTCAAACGGACGTACTTGCAAACTTGAAGTAAGTTTATTGATAATTTCTGTTGCACGTTGAGCACCTACAGATTTTTCCAATAAATCTTTTGCATAGTCTATACCACCGGAAGTAATGAAGTCTTTAGCCATCATTAATTCCTGGAATTCCATCAGAACTTTATCACGATCTTCCGGTTCTACGACATCAACACGAGCAATCTCAAATGTTAATGCTTCGATTTCTTCTTCTCGTAAATGTTTAAATACTTCAGAAGAAACATCAGCCCCTAAAGTTACCAAAAAGATTGCAGCTTTTTGTTTTCCGTTAAGAGTTTTTTTATGAGTCGAAGAGCCTTTCTTATGTTTATCTTTTCCGCTTGGGCCATCGTCTATGATAATATCATCTGACATATTCTAATCCTCGCAATTTATATCTATTCTTTGTATATATAATTTTATCGGCAATTAATAATTTCGCAAAAGACCCGGCATTGGATTTTTTATTCTTTCTGCCGGGTTTTATTTTATGCTACTCGTCTTGCAACCATGTTCTGATTAGCTGTGCAACATCTTCCGGATGTTCTCTCGCAAGATTTACAGCATTTTCCTGCATTTCTAAACGAGCCTTATCTTCCAAAGACATTTCAACTTGTGTTCCTTCTTCTTCAGCACTCTTAAGAGCAAGTTCTCTCGCCAATTGATGCTGACGAATTTGTTCTTCTTCACGCAATCTTCGTCGTCTTTCAACTTCTTTCATTACGTTTTTGTAGATTATAGAACCGATAATCAGAACTATAATTCCGCCGAGAACTGAAAGTAACAACCAGAAGATTTGTTGTTGTCGCTTCCAAGCTTCATCTTCTTTCTGGAACTCAGCAGAACGATCTCGCTTAAATCCGGAAACTGCAACAGTATCACCTCTGTCTACTTTAAAACCTATACCTTGTTGAACAAAAGCTCTTACGGCTTTGATAGTTTCTTCATCTACTGGAGTAAATACTCTTTTTCGTCCGCCGTTTTCTACGACAACTTTCCCCTTGTCGTTAAACTGCATTTGCCATGTACCGTCAATCAATACCGCAGCCGTAATTTGTTGGATCTCCCAAGGATCTCTGACAATTTCACGATTTGATTCACCAAATACTTGATTGTCGATATTTTCACTCTTTACATATTTTGTAATCTGTTCCAATGCCCCTTGATATGCCGGCGGAACATTAGTATCAAAACCAGGAGGACCTTCCGGAATCCAATTTGGACCAACAAATTCTTCCTTTGTATCCTTTTTAGAAACTGTAATTGAGTATTTTCTTTCTCCGTCATCATAAGGTGTATTAGGATCATCTTCTTTTAATACTACCGGTAAAATCTCACGGCGATTTTCTTTTTCCTGGTCAAAATTCATCTTTACATCTACTGTAATAGACAATCTATCAGCCGGAACCATTCCGCGTCCTACAATGGCGTTGTATAATTTATTTTCATAATCTTTAATAATGTTTTCACGAATCTTTAGATTTTCTTTTGTAATTTTGAGTTTAATATCTTCATTCTCATTCTCAAAATCATTTAGTTTTATACCGCGATCATCTGTAATAACAACATTTTCAGCCGTTGCACGATCGATAGAATTAACAATTAATTCTTGGTACCCTCTGATTTCACGTTTATGCTCAGCTAAATTGATTCCCCATTTAGGAGTCAATACAACCGCAACTTTTACCGGATCATCATTCTTTGTAAATACACTTTTTTCCGGCATAGTAAATGCAACATCGGCTTTCTCAATAAGCTCAGAACTTTTAAGCATTTCTTCAAGCTTATTCTGTACTGCATAACGTACTTTAATATCATTTTCAAATTTAGAACTTGTAATATTTTTTGATTGAATAATATCAAGAAATGAATATCGACTCTTAGGCATGGAACCGTCTTCTGCCAGTTTCATGATAGTTCGATTTTTTACAGCCTGATTAGCAACCAAAATCTGATTTTTTCCTTTTGCGACATATTTAACATTCATTTCTGTTAATTTTGTAGCAATCCTATCAAAATCTTCTTCTGCCAACTGGTTGTTAAACAGTGGTACACCGTCTCCTGATGTGGAAACAGCTAAAATAACTACAATTGCAATAACGGCAGCACCTAATATTACACCGCCTATTATTTTTTGTGTTGTTGTAATACCTTTCCATATTTTAGAAAGATTTTCCAATCCCTTCTTTAAGAAATCAGGCACAATTCCCCTCCCCTTTGGAAATACGTTTTCCCGAAATATCCAAATTTTTTTAATTGCTTATTTTCAATGTCGGCAATTTTTAAAACCAATTAAGCTTAATCACAATTTTTTTTGTAAATCTTCAAAAAAAAAATTGAAGTTTATAAAGCTCTTTGCCGAAACTCCCCTTTTTTCCAGCAAAAAGCATACTATTATCTTAGATTTAAAATCTCCTTATACGCTCTTATCGCTTTGTCTACTATATTTTTCGTAAACAATACTGCCATTTCTGCTTCTTCGGCAGCAATTTGTACATCGTGAATATCTACACTTTCCGGATCTACAGCAAGCTGTGTTGCCAATGCAGTTGATTTGTTTTCCAAATCGTTGACTTCGCCGATTGCCTTGTTAAACATTTCTGCAAATGATGAAGCAACTTTTTCACCTTTAGCTGATGAACGTTTTGTATCTGTAATATGATTTTCATAAATAGAATTCATGCGAACAATATCGCCTGAAACTTGTGAAGTTGATAAGATTTCCATTCCCTCCCCCCAGAGTTACTTTAGATATATAATAGTTTAAATTTCTGTGCAAGTTATTCCTGATAAAAAAATTCTAATGAAAAAAAAGAATCTCTTTTTTTCTTATTTTTTTACTTATTTACCAATTTCCAATGCTTTAAAAAACATATTCTTTTCATTTTGAATGGAAGAAATGTTAGCTTCATAAGCTCTTGAAGCACTAATCATATCAACCATTTCCGTTACCATATTTACATTCGGATATTCAACATATCCTTTCTTTGGACCGCTTTTGATTGCATCCGGATGAGACGGATCATAAACCATTCTTAGAGGTGCCGTATCTTCTTTTATTTCAACAACTTTTACGCCGCTGCAGCCCGGTGTTTGTAAACTTTCCGGTAAAAGAGGAGATCTGTAAACTCTTTCATCGTTTCTGGGACGTAAAATTGCCATACTGCGACGAAATGCACTTCCGTCCGGTGTACGAGTTGTATTAGCATTTGCAATATTATTACTGATTACATCCATACGAACACGTTGTGCAGAAAGACCGGTTCCTGCAATATCCATTGAAGAAAAAATCCCCATAAATTATTCTCCTTATCCTCTTAAAATAAACTTTAATTTGTTAAATTCTTTAGCTGTTCTTTGTGCCAGAGCATTGTAATACATAGTATTTTTTGAATGCTCCAACATTTCTTTATCCATATCTACCGAATTACCGTCATTATTCTGATATGTATTGAACTCTGTTATTTTTTTCGCTTTAACACTTCGATAATCTTGAGCTCTTGTAAGCGGGATATGACGTGAATCCGTTGTTACCATAGGGGCACTGTTTGCTTCTTCTTTTTCACTTCGCAAAGCTCGCTGTAACTGTGCCTGAAAAGTAATATCTTGTCTTTTATAATTCGGCGTTGTCGCATTAGCGATATTATTCATAATCACACTGGAACGCTTACTTGCTGCTCCCATTGCCATTTGCATAATATCGATAGATTTTGTCGAACTTCCTCCGTAAATCACCATTTTATGCTCCTTAAATAATTCTCTATTATCACTATCGGATTAGAAAATTTTTCCTTAATAATAATTTTGTTTTTCCGGTGTGGATGTATATGCCCAGACCTCAATCCTGTTTTGGTATTTCTTATTGTTTTCTTTTTCCCTTTTCGCCCAGACCTCTATTCATGTTCTGAATAAAATAGCAATCAGTAAAAAAATAGTAATTTATTAACCAAAACACCGTTTCCCCCACCTAACGCAAGTGAATAAAAATTATTTTTCACGAGGTGTGATATGTCACAAAAAAGAATCATAAAAGACGGTGTTTATTATCATGTTACAAATCATTTTCACCAAGGCGTAATTCGTTTTATAGACAGCAAATGCAAGAAGATGTTTATAGAATTCTGCCATAAGGCGAAAAAGAAGTTTAACTTTAAAATTAAGAATCTTTGCGTTATGGATACGCATATTCATCTACTGATAAAACCTGAAAACTGCACTATTTCCGACATCATGCAGTTTATAAAACAATGTTTTACACAATGGCTAAATCGTCGTTTCGGTATCAAAGGCACGGCATGGGAAGCTCG
>JAGANG010000026.1 GCA_017624275.1 Spirochaetales bacterium
ACGACAGTAACAACAGCGGAAACAACACAACGCAAAACGGCAACAACAGCGGAAACACCGACGAAAACGAGAACAACGACAGTAACAACAGCGGAAACAACACAACGCAAAACGGCAACAACAGCGGAAACACCGACGAAGACAACAAAGACGACGTTGTTACAACCGGTAAAATTGTCGGCAAAGCAACTTACACAAACACTGCAAACCATGCAGGAATACAAGTAACCCTTGTTTCCTCTGACGGAATTGTAGCCTACGACTCACAAATCAGCAGTCGTTCACGTTCTGATGTATCCGTAATGAAAAATGTAGTTACATCAGAAAGCGGCGAATATTCTTTTACCAACGTAAAAAAGGGCGTTTACACAATCTATGCTTCATCTGACGATTCTACCGAAAAAGCTGTACTTACAAATGTAGTCGTGCAGGCAAACAAAGTAGTAACAGCAGCAGACTTAAACTTGACAGCTACAGGTTCTATCAGCGGAAAAGTAACACTCGACGGTAAAGAAAACGGCAATTTGGGAATTATGGTCTTTGTCGCAAGCACATCTTACATGTCTATGACTGACGACAGCGGAAATTTCACAATCTTTGACATTCCTGCCGGAGCTGATTACCAAATTGTGATAATGAAAGGTGACTACTGTACTATTTGGTCAAAAGTATCTGTAGAAGCCGGTAAAGAAAACATGCTTGGTGATAAAAATATAACATCACAAAATTCTGATGACAAAAACTACAGCTTTATCTGGCAAGGTTCTTCTGCAACACCGCCGGCAAATCCTGAAAAATATTGGGCTTATTTTAATACAACAGACGGCAGCTCATACATCTACGACGGTGAAAAATGGACACTGCTTGCACAAGCCGGAAAAGATGGTGAAAACAGAGAGAACGGAAACGGTGGCTCATCTGTAGAATACAAAATTACTTATGAATTGAACGGAGGTATTAATAATCCAGATAATCCATTTTTCTTTACAGAAGATGATTATATATACATAGAAGCACCTACAAAAGATGGTTATACATTTGCCGGGTGGTATGAAACTGCTGACTTTAGCGAAGGCAAAATAACCAGATTTGATAATATAGCCGAAAAAAGAACGGATGTAACACTTTATGCAAAATGGGTAGAGATAGAATCTAGCAGTATTTTTCTTTCAGGTCTAAACGGTGTTAATTGGGCAACAGATACAAGTATAGGCGATGCAGATGCAATGACAAAAGGAGAAAATGACGTATGGACATTTACTTTTACTGCAGAAACCACAATACCATTCCCTTACGGATTTAAATTTTCAACAGAAAATGGATGGCTGGAACAGTATCAAGCGTATGATAAAAACAATCCAACTACTAATCTTGCTATGTTACAACCGGGTGAAGAAGCCGAGGTTTATTTCGCAACACAAGCAGAATTAGATGCAATAGATGAAGACGGAAATCGTATTCCCGACAATGCAACAAAATTTACAGTAGAATCTTTTTCATTATTTATAGTAGATAATGAGTACACAATCACTTTCGATAAAACCAATATGAAAGTAAAAATATCAGGAGATTTCGAAGAGTTGTCATATTATGACTATGATTTAGAATATATTTCCGGAAATATGACAGACTCTTCGATGATAGGACTGACAGATAATACATACACTTTTGTTGCTGATTATTATAATTACTTCACATTTTATACAGCTGACGGGGGATTCTATGCCGGTGGTGCAACTATCACAGCTTTGGATACAGAGTTTGCATTAGTTGCGAATAGTAATGAGTGTTACTTTGCTGACGGTGTTTTGACGGAAGGGAAAATATATACAATTACTTTGATTGTAAAAGGAGAACACGAAGCTTACGTAAAAGTAACAGAAGCACAACCGGGAAGCATAAGCATAACAAGTACACCGTATAAAACATCATATTATGTCGGTGAAGAATTAAATTTGGACGGACTTACAGTAGAAGCGACTTATTCTGATGGCTCTACATTTGTAGTAACAGTAACATCTGATATGGTAAGCGGTTTTGATTCATCTGCTGTGGGTAATCAAACATTGACAGTTACATACGGCGATTGTACTGCGACTTTCGATGTGGAAGTAGTAGAAGAATAGTTTTTTAATTTAAGGAGCGGAGAAAACTTTCCGCTCCTTTTTTATGGTTTTAATCGGTTCGGTATTTAACTGACGTTAAATACTCCGTTCTACGATTTGGCTTGCAGACACAGTGAAAACTGTGTCGAAAACAAATCGATAGCAAAGAGTTGTGGTGAGTACGTTTTACGTACGAACGAAATATTTTCCTGTAGAAAATATCAAACGAATGCGTTATTACGTTCCTTACGGAACTCACCGTTACAATTTTTCTATTTCCTCAGGCGACAGACCGGTAACTTTTGATACTTTTTCAATCGAATCACCGAAAGCTAATAAAGTTTTCGCTGTTTCAAGTTTGGCTTGTTGTGCTCCCAAAGAAATGCCTTCTTTGCGTCCATATTCTTCGCCGGCAGAAAATCCATCTTCATACGCTTCTTTTCGTTAAACGGCAATATCTGTGTCATAATCATATTCTGCTAATAACATATTTTGCACCTCCGAACCATTATCAAGAACAATTATTCTCGGATGGACACCTTCGAATTAAACATTTCTTTTATCGCTTCGCCTCCCGTGACTTATTTACTTTCTTTGCTAATAGAAAGCAACTTTTCAGAAGTGAAGGCTGTCCGACCAATACTGTGGCATTTGATAAACAAGATTTCATCGATAAAATCATCTGTGGATTATCTATAAAAATAGAAAAGGAATTAAATAATTATTTGGATAAACATTTGCAAAAATAAAAAAGCTCGTCAGAAAACTAACGAGCCGATATTAAAACTGAGTTTTATTAAACATGTATATCTTTTTGCAACCATTCCAGAACTTCTTTTACCGTAGCAAAATGCCCCTCGATTACGCCGGTATGCGAAACTTTTGTATTCGTTTTAGTTTGAGCTTTCAACATTACCGAATCACCTTCCGCAAAACCGAAAGCTTTGCATCCGGCATTAACAAATTCTTTAGTCATTTTTACTAATTGTCCTACTTCATCCGGCCCTACAGGTTCCATTTGTGTACAATCGGCAATATATGCCCAATCTTTCCCTTTCCAAACAGAAGCGTGCTTTAAAACAGTTTCAGTCAACCATTTCAAATCATCTACATTCGTATGACCGTTCCCTGCCGAAAGTATAATTTTTCGTCCCATAACTACTTCTACTGACTGTGTTCCGTGTGTTTCTTTCATATTCAAAACCTCATTATCGTGAATTACAAGTAAAGGCATATTAACATCAATTACTTGGTGTAAATGTCTCGTGTTGTTCGTTGATTTTATTATTAGGTATTTAATCTGTCAATTTTCAATTTTATTTTTCAGAATAATTTAAAAAAAAAATTATCATGTAGCCAATGTTACCGAAAGTGAGTCCGTTTATTGCTATTTTATTACAGAAATCTCAAAAATAAATTAAGGAATGCTACATAATAAGATATTTTTTATCGAAGTAATAATAAGTGCTATAAATAGTACTTTGTGATGGAGGCTGTAAATAATGAAATTCTCATTTTCAAATATCAAACAGAAATTATTAAATATCGGGAAATCTTTAAAAACTCGATTTATCATAATATTTACTTCATTTATACTAATTTCATGTATCGTTATATGCATATTTGCCGGTAACGCAATTTTGAAAACCGGAGAACGTTTAGGAACAGAACGCGGATTTTTGGCTGTAGAAAAAGCAATGAACTACATCAACGGAGACTCTTTCGAAAAACTTTCTATGACAGAAAATGCAAACGATCCGTTTTACGAAGAAATTCGAAATTGGTTATTTTCCATAAAACAATCTGTCGGATGTAAATATTTCTACACAATGGCAAAATCTGAAGGCACCATTTTTAAATATGTCATCGACGGTAGTTGTGAACCGACTGATATTGAAAACTTTTCGACAATAGGTACAGCCGAAGATTTGTCATTATGGGGAGCTGAAGTTTTCAAAGTTATGACAGAAGGAAAAATAGTCAGCACAGGTTTTGAAAATCATGATGTTTGGGGCTGGACTATAAGTACTTACGGTCCGATAAAAAATTCTTCCGGAAATATTGTCGGTTTTGTAGGATGCGACTTCGACGTAAATTCTTTAATACAATCTGTTAATTCTAAAATCAGAAACATAATATTAATCGGATTATTATTTATGATAATCGGAATTGTTTTGGTTTATATTTTTACCAATATGATTTTTAAATCCATGAAAACAATTTCAGATGCAATGACCGAAATAACAAACGGAAACAGCGATTTGACAACCAGAATTCCGGTAAAAGGCGATAATGAACTAAGTTCACTTGCAGTAAGTTGTAATAATGTAATTGCCAATTTAGAAGAACTTATCATCAATTTAAAAAATGAAACAAATATCCTTTCACAGACAGAAGCTCAAGTTCATGACAAATTAAATATTCATATACAGCAACTTTCGGCAACCGTTATGGGAGTTGAAGAAATTGACAACAGCATTACCGAACAAAATCTAAAAATGGAAAATGTCGACAGCGGAGTACATAACGTAGAAGACAAAATAAACGCACTTGATGAGCGAATCATCGAACAATCAGGAGCAATCGGACAAGCTTCATCTGCAATAGAAGAAATTTCTGCAAATATTCAATCTGTCACAAACAACATTGATTTTATTATGAAAGAATATTCTTCCCTTGTAAGCGAATCGGGGACAGGACGAAATCTACTGGAAAATGTATCAGAACAAATCGAACAAATCGCACAACAATCTAAAAATCTAAATGAAGCCAACAGTGTAATCACAAAAATTGCATCAAAAACAAATATGCTTGCTATGAATGCGGCAATAGAAGCTGCTCATGCCGGTGAAGCAGGAAAAGGATTCAGTGTTGTTGCTGATGAAATTAGAAAATTAGCCGAAACTTCATCATTCGAATCTACAGCGATTCGTGATTTACTCGTAGATATTACATCTTCAATAGAGAAAATAGTAACTTCATCAAAACTTTCGGCTGAAGCTTTCGAAAGTGTAGGAAATAGAATACAGCAACTTGACAACTTAATGTTGGAAATTCAAAACGGAATGCAAGAAGAAAGTGCCGGATTGGCAAATATTCTCGATGCGATGAAAACCCTCGACAATACAACACATGATGTAACACAAGCATCATCACATATGAAATCAGTCAGCAGCGATGTGTTTAATCAAATAAAAGAACTTCAAAATATGTCAAACGAAGCTCTTTTAAAATCATCGATAATCGCCGGCACGATTTCTGAAATGCAACAAACAGCTGTAACGGTTTCGGATGCTTCCGAGAAAAACGGAGAATCGGCAAGAAATTTCATTAAAATACTCAATAACTTTAAAATTAAAAAATAATTTCTAAATAAAAATGGGGTACTCAACTACCCCATTTTTTGTCTTACTAAAATAATTAATTCCCTCTCTTTTTTCTCTAATCCATTACCGTACGACCGCCCCATTCTTTTGAATGAGCTTTTTCGTATGCTATGACGGCATCAAAATCTGCTTCAGGTTGGCAATGAGCTTCTATTTCCAGTGCGGTTTTGTGAAGTCGCTGCAAACATTCGGTTTTATCATTGTTGCCGAGGCGGGAACTACGGATGCAATCTCTTAAAACATGAATTGATTGATCGTAAACTTTAAGCGGAACCGGAAACGGATGACCATCTTTCCCGCCGTGAGCAAAAGAAAATCTTGCCGGATCAGAAAAACGAGAAGGCGTACCGTAAACTACTTCACTTATAAGTGTCAAAGATTGAATAGTCCGGGGACCGAGCCCCTTTGTAAGTAAAAGATTATCAAAATCTGCCGGCTGAGTTTCATAAGCAGTTGCCAATACCGCACCTAAACGCTTTAAATCAACATCTCGTGACATGACTTCATGATGTCTGGGTAAAACTATAGATTTATATTCAGCTACTACTTTATCCGGATTTTCCTTTGTCAGTTCCATTACGGCAGATTTTGCAGAACGAGCCTGAATATCCGTAAGATTAAGGATTTTTCCTTGATTGCGTCCGACAACACCGGAATGAGGAGTTTCGGTAAATGCTTGTAAATTACCGGAAAACCAATGATAACGACGAGCTGTTTTTGTTTGAGTATTCATACCCTGTTGTACAACCGCCCAGTCGCCTTCGTCGGTAATTATAAAATTGTGCATATATAATTGAAAACCGTCTTGGATTGCGGTGTTGTCAACTTTCGCACAGAGACGACTTGTTTGTGCCAATTCGTCTCCGTTCAGTCCGGTACGCATTCCAAAATCCACAAGCTCGTCAGGAGTTTTTAACGAATATTTACCTCTGCCACCACAAAAATAAATTCCCAATTCTTTAAAAAGCGGATTTACTCCACGCTTTAATGCTCCCATTACGCTGGTAGTGATTCCGGAAGAATGCCAATCCATGCCGAGTACGGCTCCCAGTGATTGGAACCAAAGCGGATCGCTTAATCTGAGTAAAACTTCTTTTTTACCGAAGTTGTAAACAAGCGATTCGACAATGAGCGTACCCAGTTCTTTCATTCGTTGAGAAAGCCAATGCGGTACATTACCATAGTGTAGCGGTAAATCGGCATGACCGGTTTTTCCCATTATTAATCCTTAGATGTAAGTTTTTTTACTGCATTATCTATGTCTTCCTGTGTAAGACTGCCGGATTTAACGAAATAGTCAGTAACTTCTTGTTGCAAATTTTCTACATTATCAATTTCCTTTTCCAACATTCGTTCAAAAGAATATTTCAAAAGACGATAACTTCGATATTCTCCCGTACCCATTTCGTTTGTTTTCTGATAATCCTCTAAAATCTCATCCCATTCGGCACCGCACAAAGCAGCCAAAGTTGCGGAAACAACACCAGTTCTGTCACTTCCGAGACGACAATGAACATAAAACGGTGCCGGAGCTTTATTTATAAAATGAACTATTTTCGCAATCTGTTCTTGAAACTCTTTAGAAGCAGAACGGTAATAAACCGTATTATAGGAAGAATTTAGATTTAATTGATTTCCCGCATTAATTATTTCCTGCTGATATTCGCAAATGCTTTCACGCTTATTCGGTACTTCATTTCCGGACAAACAAATTATAGAATTGATTTTATTCGCTTTTAGAAGTTTTTTTACCAGTTCAATACGTGTTCTTTCTGTATCTAAGTCGGAACGAGAAATTTTGTAAGGATGATAACCTCGCCAAAGCATTTCAGTTGCCGGAACTTGGCGAACATTGGAAAGTATTGCAATGTGTTTTTTGTTACGAATATTAAAATCTGAAAGCGGTTTTTTTACCTGCATAGCTTTTTGTGCAGATACAACTTCTTCCGAATTATCTTGTACTCGCAATAATACATGATTTGAACCGGCTTTAAATCCCGGTAAATTTGTTTTCGATGCCGGTTCTTCAACTTTCAATGTGTCTTCATGGATAATATAAAATTTAAATTCCGGAAAACCGCAATTACCCGGAGCAGCCACATCATAATAAGGCAATTCTAAAATTTGCAAATTACTGTTTTCTACCGGAGATAACAGCCATTTATTGTCTATTCCCTTTAGCCAGCCGTTAAAAGAGCCTTCGATGAAAACTTTTAGTTTACCGGAAATTCCGTACAATTCCGGCGAGAAAACAAAAACGATATTACCGTTTGCAAGTTCTTGGTATCCCAGCTCCTTATTCAAATCTGTAGGAACAAAGGATTCTTGCTCTTTTAAAATTTTATTTACCTTGTTGTCTTTTTTGACGGGCTCAGAAGTGTGATTTACCGTTTGAGCTGTAGTTTTACATGAAGTTAATCCCAATATTAAGAACAAAATTAATAAATAGTTTTTCATAATTACCCCTTTCTTTAATAGAAGAAAATTAGAATAGCTTTGATTAATTGTCAAGAAGGTATAAAAAACAAAGGCTTACTTGCTATTTCTTTCAAACTACGTTAAAAAATATTATTGATAAGATTAAATTATTTTGGGGAGCAAATATGAGTATTCGTTCAATATCTCCGATAGACGGAAGATATGGGAAAAAAACAGAAATCTTAGCTGATTATTTCAGTGAAATGGCACTTATTAAATATAGAATTAAAACAGAAATTGTTTATTTAAAACATTTATCTCAATCCGAAATTATCGGAATGCGTAAGTTTACGGTAGAAGAAGAAAAAATTCTGGATGATGTTTACAATATTACGGAAGAAGACGCTCTTACCGTAAAAAAAATTGAAACCGTAGGATTGGACGAAATCCCGGCTACAAATCATGATGTAAAAGCCGTAGAATATTTTATTAAACGAAAACTTCAAAATACAAGCCTTGCCGACGTATTGGAAATGGTTCATTTTTCATTAACAAGTGAAGATATAAACAATTTATCTACCGGAATGATGGTTCGAGACGGAATGAATGAAGTTATTTTACCGCAACTGGAAACACTTTATTCTTCTATTTATAAATTGGCATTTGAACACAAGGCTGATGCGATGTTGGCAAGAACTCACGGACAGCCGGCTACTCCCGTAACATTCGGAAAAGAAATGCTTGTTTTTGTTTCCAGATTAAAAGAGGAAATAAAAACACTTTGCAGTATAGACGTATTAACAAAACTAAACGGAGCAACCGGCGGTTTTAATGCTCATCATTGTGTATTCCCGAATTCCGACTGGATTTCGTTTTCACAAAGTTTAATGGAAGAATTTAATAAAAGTTCAATCAGTAAAACTTCCGGATTTATGCAAGGCTTGATGTTTAGACTTCGTTACAATCCGGTAACAACACAGATTGAACCGCACGACAGTTTTGCCAGAATATTCGACAGCATGAAACGTATTAATATGATTTTGATAGATTTCTGTCAGGATATTTGGCGTTATATTTCCGATGGTTGGATAAAACAACGTGCGGTAAAAGGTGAAATCGGGTCTTCGGCAATGCCTCACAAGGTTAATCCTATAGATTTTGAAAACGGCGAAGGAAACTTGGGTGTTGCAAATGCAATGTTTTCCTTCTTCGGAAATAAATTGCCTGTTGCTCGATTGCAAAGAGATTTGACAGACAGTACGGTTCAGCGAAATATTGGTGTGGCTTTTGCTCATTCAATCATTGCTTATGCGTCAATTTTGAAAGGTATGGGAAAAATATCTGTAGATACAGATAAAATTTTATCAGTGTTGCAAAATACGCCGGAAGTTATCGCAGAAGCATATCAAAATATTTTACGATTTGAGGGTGTTGAAAAACCTTATGAATTGCTGAAAGAAGTAACCAGAGGAAAAAGTGTAACAATCGATGATTTTCATGCATTGGTAAAACGCTTGGATGTCAGTGATAAAATAAAAGAACGATTGCTTGCTATTCGTCCGGAAAACTATATCGGGCTTTCAGAAAAAATCGTAGATACTTTTGTTCCGAAAATCGGATAAAGGGAAAATATGAGAACTTCTCTGTTTTCTTTATGCAAATAAACAACATGTTGAGGAATTATGGAAAATTTGGACAGAAAACAATGGTTTCAAGATGAAATTGCGAAAATTACGAGTAAATCATCGAGTTTTATTAACAGGGTCAAATGTATAATTATTTTATTATGCGGTATTCCGTTTTTATTTAAGATTCCTTTGGGAACTTATCGACTGGGAGATCTGATTGTTAATCTAATCTTGTTATTTCTTTTGGTCTCATCGTATATTCTTGCAAGTATAGTAGAAAAAAATATAAAATTTCGTGAAATATCAGAAATTCTAAATATGATATTCGGTATTTCCGGGATAGTTTTGTGTCAATATTTTATGTACATTTTTCAATGCAGCAATCCGGAAAATTTATTCTTTTCTTGGGTAAGTCTCGCTTCGATTGTAGTTTTGGCGTTGATTTCAATGCGTTATTCTACAAAATTAACAATCAGTGCCGCAGTTTTAATGATTGCAGAATATGCAATTTTATATTTCTGGGTAGCAATAGCTATTATTTCACCGGAATTAAAAGAACAATTTATAGACTTACAAACTGCGGGAATCTTACAACGATTGCTTTATTTGAGCATGGCAAGTATTTTGATAATTTTATTTACTCAATATGTTTACCGTGCAATGTATAGAATTTCAGATGCCGCAATAGAATTAAATTCTATGAAAAAAACTTTTGGTCAGTATGTATCCCATGATATTTTAGATTACGTACTCGAACACAGTAAAAAATCATCGGCTACAGAACGTTACGGTGTTGTTTTATTTTCTGATATACGAAATTTTACCACACTTATGGAAAACCACACATCAAAAGAAACTGTAGCAAAACTTAATGAATATTTTGCACAAATGGCTTCGATAATAGAAAAAAACGGCGGTTATATTAACAAGTTCATCGGTGATGCAATTTTAGCTGTATTCGGTGATTTAAACTTAAATGAAGAATCAAAAATGTCAGAACGCCAAAAAAGGACTTATTACAGTCAACAGGCATTAAAAGCTGCAAAAGAAATGTCTATCGCTTTAAAAGAAATCAATAAAAATTGGAGAGAAAATAAAGAACGAGAATTTCATATCGGTATCGGACTTCATGCAGGAAACATAATTATGGGAAATGTAGGAAGTGAAAATCGTATGGAATTTGCCTGTTTGGGAAGAACCGTAATAGAAGCAATGGATGTTGAAGATCTGACAAAGAAATTTGGCTATGAAATTATGGTATCAAAAACAGTTGTCGGTAATAAAGACGATAAATTAGTATTTGTAACCGATGACTCAAAAATTTTTCCACAACCTCTATATTATGTGGATACGGAGGTAAAATAATGAATTCAAAGGAATTGAAAATAGAAAGCTTACAAATAGAAGATAATATTCAAGAACGAATCGATGTTGAAAGATGGAAAAATGAACTTATGCTTATAAGAATATGTTTATCCATCTTAGTTTTTATGATTTTTATATTTACTCCAATCTATTTTTTATTTGCACCTCAAGCATCAACAGATGTTTTAGTAGTCGGATATTCATTACTCTTTATTGTATGTGCAATCGGTATTACTTATTATTTAATCGGATATAAATTCTTATCAAAAAATCCTAAGACATTGAATGTATTCAGAGCTGTAGATATAACAATGGAAGCAGTGATTATATCTTGTGTTTTTTTTGTTTTATATCAGATTTTCGGCGGACTAAAACTTTTATCCGGTCCGGTATTTTTGATGTTTATCGTAATAAATTTGTTATCAATATTCAGATTATCATTCGGGTGTGAAGTTTATTCGGCTGTGTTGTGTTCGTTTTTCTATTTAGTAGAAAGTTTGTACATAATTTACAGAGACGGTAATGATTGTCCTGCAATTTACGATTATTCATTGATTTCCGGTTCCGGTATTTGGTTAAAGATTTTGTTTTTCATCATAGTCGGTGTAGTTTGCGGAGTATTATCAAAAAAAGCCAGAAAATTAATTCGTGAAGTTGCCATAAAAAATTACGAAACATCTCACATTAAAATGGTATTCGGAAAATATGTTTCCCCGGAAATCAGAGATTATATTTTAAAAAGCAGAAATGCGGAAAAAGACGGAACTAAGGAAGATTTCGGGGCAATTTTATTTTGTGATATTAATAATTTCAGTGAAGTCCTTGAAAAATATGAACCTAAAGCTGTTGTTTCTCAATTGAACGTATTTTTTGAAAACATGGAAGATATTATTTCTAAAAACGGCGGCGTAATAAACAAATTTGTCGGCAGCTGTATAATGGCAGTTTTCGGACTGGGAAAAGCCGACGGAGAAAATTCTGATATTTGTGATGCAGCAGTAAGATCTGCTCAAGAAATGAAAAAAATGACAGATTCTATGAACAGTTTGTGGAAAGTAAATAATTTCGCAACATTCGATATCGGTATCGGAGTTTCTTTAGGAAGATTCATTACCGGAAATATAGGATGTGAAAGCCGTAAAGAATTTACTTGTTTGGGTGATGTAGTAAATGTTGCCAGCAGGTTGCAAAGTAAAACTCGTGTTTCTGAATCTGCACATGTTTTGGTAACAGCGGAAGTTTTCCGAATGTTGCAAGACGAAAATATTAAGTCCGATTTTAAACAATCAGAGTTTATGTCATTAAAAGGGAAATCTCAACAGGTAGAAATCTATTCTTTATAATTATAAAGAAAGCAAGATTTTGACAATATCAGGAAAAAGTTTTGATATTTTAGCTGTGTTTTCTACCCATTTGTTTACTTGTGAATCGTTTCCGGAATCCAAAGGCGATATTCCGTTTGCCGGATTGTCGGAAACGACTCTGAGTATTGCGGCAGGAATTTGAGTTTTTCCCAATTCTTCTAAAATTGCCGCACTTTCCATATCGCCGATAACAGCATTTGTGTAGGAACGTAAATTTTCAGCTTGTTCTTTTGTGGCTATCAAATTATTTGCCGTTACAAGTTTTAAATCCGTTTTATAATCGATTTTTAATGTAGAAAGAGCCGTAATTAATTTTGCCGAAAGTTTTTCATCAGGAATAGAAGTGTTTCGGCAATTTTCAGATACAACTCCCAGATTTGGCAGACAAAATGTAAAAACCGAAAGCTCCGGAGTCAATGCGGCACAAGTCCCCAGAATAAATATTTCATCACAATTTTGAGCTAAAAGTGAAACTGCTTGTGCGGCTTTTTCCTTTCCGACTCCGCTTATACAAAGTATGCTGTCTGTTTTTTTACTTTCATAAAAACCGTTTCCGATTTTTTTCCACCCGAAAAAACCATTAGATAAAAGTGCCGCAGCCTCCGGTTTGGCTGCAAAGAAAATTCCTGTTTTCATACGCTGTCCTTTACGATTTTTGCAAGAAAAAAACCTTCCAGACGAGTTGACGGCACAATTCTGACGGCATTACAAATATCCTTTCGCAGTTTCGGATAATTCGCAGTAGATGAAACCGGGATTAATGCTTCTGTCAATGAGGTTAGATTTTTCGGTAACGGAACAATTTTACAATTAAAATCAGTCAAAGCATCTTGCAGCACTTCTTCATTTTCAAAACGATTTAATGTACAGGTAGAATATAAAACTGTTCCGCCCGGTTTTACGGCTTTCATTGCAGCTTTGAGTAATTTTGTTTGTATCTTATGAAATTTATTAACATCTTCAGCTCGATAAGCAGCGTAAGAGCTTTTGTCATACACACAAAAACGTCCTTCTCCGGAACACGGAGCATCAACAAGTACTCGGTCATATTTATTTTCAGTTTCGTTGCAAAAGGATTCCCCCCGAGTGTGGTGAATATTTACGATAGTCGCACCTAAAAGTTTCAAGTTGTGTTCAAGCCGCTGCACTCTGATAAAATCCGGTTCTACGGCATCTACATGTCCTTGATTTTGCATGAATGCACAAATTTGCGATGTTTTGCTTCCCGGAGCAGCGGCAATATCGAGAATGTTTTCGTTCGGTTGCGGTTCGAGAATTAACGGCGGCATTTGACTGGAAATACTTTGCAGGTATATTTTTCCGTTTTGGGTAATATCTAATTTTAAAAGTTCTTTATCGGTTGCTTGATTTGCAATAAAGCAGCCCGGAATTGCAGCAAACTCCGAAACTGAAATCCCCATTTGACGCAAAGATGTCATAATTTCATGTTTCGAAGCTTTCAGTGTATTTACCCTGAATGTAGGGCGACGTACTCGGCGAATACTTTGTAAGTAAGAATCAAAAACACTCGGCGGTAATATTTCTTTTTGCCATACGAGAGATTCTTCACGAATAATATTAACTGTATCCTTTAAATTTTTCATTGCAATCCTTCTTTAATTTTAAGCAATTCAAGTAACACAAAATAAATAAAAATACCATGAAACTTGAAAAAATCTAATAATACTTGTATTACTAGCAATCAAATAAAAAAAAGTTTACCGGAGTACATTGAATGAAGAAACTTATAATATTTTTTGCTGTTTTATTCGTAAGTATTTCACTTTTCCCCAAAGAAACTCTTTATGCGATTTATGTGATTGATAACGAAATGGCAAATATTAATTGTTCCGAAAGTCTTTTTGAATGGCAAGACAGAATGAATAAAATTCATCATTATACAAGAATGAAAACAAAAGAACGTGTATTGGCTGTGGGACTTTCAGATTCTATGGAAGAATGGAGCCGAGAAGCTGTACTTGCAGCAGTTGATGATGTAAATCCTGACGAACAAGATACGGTATTGTTCTTTTTTGCCGGACAAAGTGAAAATCAGACAGAAACAAAATCTCGTTATCCGAAAATGTTGTTGCAATACGGGACTACATTGGAACTAGAAGAAGTCGGCAAAGTTTTAGCAAAAAAACATCCGGGGCTGATGTTGGTATTTGCTGATTTTTATGACCAAGACGGAGACGGCAATTCAAAAGAATCAACGGCAGCACGTGCGAATCGCTCCCTTGTGTACAGTAATTACCGAAAACTTTTTAACGAAAAACGTCATGCAGCAGTAATTGCTGCAAGTTGTTCTGTCGGAAATAAAGGTGAATCCGGTATATTTACCAATCGTTTTTTTGAAGCATTAGATGAATGTACAGCTTCGAATGATGTTTCGTGGCAAACTTTACTTGAAAAAATTTCTGAACCGGCAGGAAAATTCAGAAATAAAGCTTGCTGGGAAATCAGACCGCAAAAAGATTTAATTGATGACTTGGATATTGTTATCGGAAAATTTGATTTACCCGAGTGGAGAAACGCTTGGGATGAAAATTGGTACGATGATCGAGAGTGGTATGACGACGGCGGCTGGAACGGAGAAGTTTATGACGGTGATGAAGAATATTATGCAGAAGATGAAATTTTAACAGGAGAAGATAATGAGTAATCGAGAAAGTTTTAAATCTAGGCTTGGTTTTATTTTGATTTCGGCAGGATGTGCGGTAGGAATAGGAAATGTCTGGAAATTTCCTTATGTTACCGGACAAAACGGCGGCGGTATTTTTATTTTGTTTTATTTATTTTTTCTGATTTCTGTGGGCGTTCCTATTTTGACAATGGAATTTGCAATAGGACGTGCCAGCCGCAAAAGTATTACAAATTGTTATCAGGTGTTGGAAAAACCGGGCAGTAAGTGGCATATTCACGGTAATTTCGCATTACTCGGAAATTATTTGTTGATGATGTTTTATACTACGGTATCCGGTTGGATGTTGTGTTATTTCTTTAAATTCTTACGGGGAGAATTTGTAAAAGTAACTCCGGCAGAGGTAACAAATTCTTTTACCGGAATGTTGCAACAGCCGGGCGGAATGTTGTTTTGGATGGCTGTTACCGTAATTTTAGGCTTTTTAGTTTGCTCTTTGGGATTGCAGTCGGGCGTTGAAAAAATCAGTAAGCCTATGATGCTGTGTCTGTTGGGATTAATCGCTATTTTGGCGGTAAACAGTATTATGCTCAAAGGCGGAATTGAAGGTTTAAAATTTTACTTGATTCCGGATTTAGCAAGAGCGAAAGAAGTCGGTTTGTTTAATGTAATGATTGCAGCATTAAATCAATCGTTTTTTACCTTGAGTATCGGTATAGGTTCAATGGAAATATTCGGAAGCTATATGAACAAAAACCATACATTGTGGGGTGAATCTATTCAAATCGCCATATTGGATACTTTTGTTGCAGTTGTTTCCGGATTGATTATTTTCCCGACATGTTTTGCCTTCGGTGTTGATCCGGGTGCCGGTCCGGAATTGATTTTTATAACATTACCGAATGTTTTCAGTTCAATGCCCGGCGGAATGCTATGGGGAAGTTTATTCTTTTTGTTTATGACATTTGCTTCGTTTTCAACAATCATTGCAGTATTCGAAAATATTTTAGTTTGTTGGATGGATAAATGGAATTTCTCAAGAAAGAAAGCTTCATTTTTTAATGCGATTATAGTTTTGATAACATCAGTTCCGTGTGTATTGGGATTTAACTTGTGGAGTAAATTTCAGCCCAGAGGTGCAGGAAGTACAATTTTAGATTTGGAAGATTTTATAGTAAGCAATCTTTTATTGCCTATAGGTTCGCTGGTAATTTTATTTTTCTGCGTTACAAAATGGGGCTGGGGATTTGATAAATATTATGAAGAAACAAATATCGGTTCCGGTTTGAAAATGCCTCGTTGGTTGCGTGGATATGTGACTTATGTGATTCCGTGTATGATTATTTTGATATTTATTATGGGATTAAGATAAGTAATATGTGATTAAAAGTAACTTTCATTGACGACTAAAGCATTTTTATTTATTATGCCGTCGTTTTTTACCGGTTAAATAAAGGCGGAATATTAATGGATATGTAATTTTATTTTAGGAGTAAAAGAGATGGAAAAAATTTCAGCTTTGCAAAAAGCAAGATTTGCGTATCAACCAAAATTACCTGAAGTAGTAAAAGGTAATGTAGCTGATATTGTAGTAAAACTTGGTAATCCAACAGAATCAGTAAGTGATCAAGAAGCTTTAAAAGCTTTATTAAAAGGAACTTACGGAATGCCTGTAGCATCTTTTGAAAAAGGAACAAATGCTAAAGCAAATGATAAAATAAATGTTGGTGTTATTCTTTCCGGCGGACAGGCTCCGGGCGGACACAACGTTATTGCCGGATTATTTGACGGTGTAAAAAACGGAAATAAAGAATCTAAGCTTTACGGATTTTTGGGCGGTCCTTCAGGAATTATCGAAGGCGAATACGTAGAAATCACATCTGAACTTATCGATTCTTACAGAAATACCGGAGGATTTGATATTATCGGTTCCGGTAGAACAAAATTGGAAACAAACGAACAATTTGATAAATCTCTTGAAGTTTGTAAAAAACTCGGTATTTCAGCTGTAGTTATTATCGGTGGTGATGACTCTAATACTAATGCAGCTTTGATGGCCGAATATTATAAGAGCAAAGGTGAAGCTATTCAAGTTATCGGATGTCCTAAAACAATCGACGGAGACTTGAAAAACGAACATATCGAAACTTCTTTCGGTTTTGATACAGCTACAAAAGTTTATTCAGAATTAATCGGAAATATTGAACGTGATGCTAATTCAGCAAAAAAATATTATCACTTTATTAAATTAATGGGACGTTCTGCTTCTCACATCTGTCTTGAATGTGCATTACAAACTCAACCTAACTGGGCTATTATTTCAGAAGAAGTTGAAAAAGAACAAAAAACTTTAACTCAAGTTGTTGATGAAATTGTGAACGTTGTTGTTAAACGTGCAGAAAAAGGCGATAACTTCGGAGTTATTCTTGTACCGGAAGGATTAATCGAATTTATTCCTGAAATGAAAGTTTTGATTGCAGAATTGAATGACCTTCTTGCAAAAAAAGCTGATGAATTTGCAAAAGTTGCAGCTGCAGATCAAGCTGATTGGATTGCAAAAAATCTTACTGCTGCTTCAGCAAGTGCATTTACTTCTTTACCTGCAGCTATCAAAGCTCAGTTGTGTATGGACCGTGACCCACACGGAAACGTTCAGGTATCAAGAATCGAAACTGAAAAATTGTTAATCGAAATGGTTGGTGCTAAACTTGAAACTTTAAAAGCTGAAGGAAAATACAAAGGTAAATTTGCCGGATTAAATCACTTCTTCGGTTATGAAGGAAGATGTGCAGCTCCGTCAAACTTTGATGCAGACTACTGTTATTCATTAGGATATGTAGCATTCTTGTTGATTGCAAGCGGATTGACCGGTTATATGTCATCAGTTAAAAACTTGGCAAAACCTGCAACTGAATGGGTACCTGGCGGAATCCCTACATCAATGATGTTTAACATGGAACAACGTCACGGAGAAAAGAAACCTGTAATTCGCAAAGCTTTGGTAGAATTGGAAGGTGCTCCGTACAAAGAATATGTTAAATACAGAAATGAATGGGCTGAAAATACTTCTTACTTGTTCCCTGGTGCTATTCAGTACTACGGACCGGCAGAAGTTTGCGACGCTCCTACAAAAACTTTGACTTTGGAATCTAAATAATCGGATTTTAAATAAAGTTATTTGCTAAACCGGCAGGATTGAATAAATTTTGCCGGTTTTTTTATGTCGTCTTTTTATGATAGCAACGAATCAGCTCGCCGTCATCTTCTTCTATCATTCCGTAAAAATCAAATCCGCAATGTTCGTAAAATTCAGTGTGAGTAGTAATCAAATAGACATCGGAAATATTGTTTTCTGATAAATGTTTACAAGCGGCATTTAATAAACTTTTTGCTATTCCTTTACCTTGAAACTCTTCCTTAACATATACTGCACAAATATTTGGTGATAAATCTTTACGTTTGTGAAAATCATTTTCAATAATTCCCAGCCCCGCAATAATTTCATTTTGTTCTTTTATATAAAACCATGCCGGTACACCGGTTTGGCTTTTAAGTGAATCTTGCATACTTTCAATATATGCATCTATAGGAACTCCCCATTTCTTGTGAAAAAAAGTTGCTACCTCGTGTATTACTGCTACATCGCTAAGCTTCGTAATTTCTAAATTTTCTTTTCCCACTGTTTTATCCTTATGATTTTTATTCTTTTGATAATAACATGAAACTAAATCGTTTTTTAATAGAAATGAAGCTATAAACTATTGATGATTTTATTAAATTGATTCTGTAATTCTTTTCTTATGGTATCACGGCTTTGCGTCACGTTTCGCATAAACAAATCAGCCGGATGTACTTTCAATGCTTCTGCAATTTTTATAATCATGTCAAAAGACGGCTTTGCTTTCCCCGACTCTATCCCGCCGATAGTACCGGTTCCGCAATCACAAATAACAGAAAGTTGCGTCTGTGTAATGCCTTGCTGTTCACGATAATATTTAATATTCAGCCTAAAATCATCAACATAAGATTCCATATTCTCAATATAATCGAAAATAATAAGAATAAAACAGTTTGATACCGAGAACAATATAATATATTCTCGATATAAACGAGACTAAGTAGAATTTTCTCGAAAAATAAGGAGTTTAAAAAAATGGCTAACTTTTATTGTATGTATTGTGACACAAAATACTCTTCTGTATCAAGTTTGACAGCAGGTACATGTTCTAGACATCCAATAGTTCAAATAAAGGTAAACATAGTCCTGCTTTATAAGCAAGTTTGGATATTCAAAAACTAAAAGCAATTGAGAAAACTTGATTACTTTTAATTATATGACCTAGTAAAAATTTAGAGACAGTTTTCAGACAAAGAAACTGTCTCTTTTTTATCTTCTAATTTTATAGTTTTTCTATTTCTTCCGGTGATAAGCCGGTTCCACTTGCTACTTGTTCTACGGAAAGCCCCATAGCAAGAAATTTTTTTGCTGTTTCAACGGCTTTTTTGTGTTCGCCTTGTGACATTCCATCTTCAAAAGCTTCTTTTCGTTGAACGGCAATGTCTGTGTCATAATCATATTCTGCTAGTAACATATTTTGTACCTCCGTTGATTTTCGGTTTAAATAGTCAGAAAGAAAGCCTTTCTTGATTGCCTCTTTTATCGCAGTCGTAAACGGTTCAGGAACTGCATTTTCAATATTGCAACGTACCTGTTCGATGAATTTTGAATATTGCTTTAATGCCTCACAACGTTTCAAAATCGGATTTTCTTTATCAACGTTAATATTAATTACTTTCACGGATATTTCAAGCGGATAATTTGCATTTTCAAGCTGATTTTTCAACTCGTCGTCAAGTTGTATGAATGCGTCGGACAATTTCATCACACTTTCTGTCGGATAATCGTCCTTTCCGTTGTAAAAAACGTAGAATTCCGGAACAGGGAGTTTCACCAATTTACGCCCGAACTTTTCGTCTTTTGTAGTAATTTTCTCATAAATTCTAGCGATATACTCCAGAAAGCGAAACGGCATATTTTGATTAATTGTCGATTGATGTTCAATCAGAATGACAATTTTCCCGTCAATGAGCATTGCGACATCGTTGTAATACTTCATATAGAGTACACGCTCCAACATTACAGGTTGAACATCCGTTGTCTTTGCGTCAAGATTCGTACCGTGTAAAGCGTTGTAGAGCGAAATGAAATTTTCTTTCGCCGTCACATCGTGGGCAAACAGGTCGACGAAGACCGAATCTTTGTAATTACGATTTGTTTTTTCTTGTGTCATATATTTTCCTACTAAATAAAAATTAGGAGAAAAAATTTTCTCCACAAATTTTAATGCATTTTCTTTCATAAATGCTTACAAGTTTGGCGAAAAAAGTTGAAGTTTTTTTGTTTTGACGTGTAAAACGTGATTTAAACGGTGTTTTAGCCTAAATTAAATTTGTTGTATTCAGTGGGAAAATTGTTTGTTATTTCCGGAAATTGCGGTTAATTGATATCGATAAAGAAAGCATTATTAATTTTAGTTTTACCGTTTTCATTATCTAAAAATATTTGTAATTCCGGAGAGTTATTTGAAGTGTTGTTAATGAATAATTTATAGTTGTTATCTTCATATATTTGCGGTGAAGATGTCAGGAATTCCAACACATGAGGAGTTGTTGCCGAAGAGACAAGTAAGTACGGAATTGACGAGCTTAATACAAGATTTATATTTCCGCTGAAAGTATTTGCACATATGAGAGATTTATCGCCGGTTTTGATTACATTGATATTTGTTTCGCCTTGTTCGTTTGATAAAAGAACATCGGTTGATGATGTCATATCTAATGTTGCGTTTATTGTGCCGTCGATAAAATTTATTTTTATAACTGAATTTTTAAAATCGCCGTTAATAGTACTTTTTTCTCCTGTAATATAAAAATTACCAAAAGTGTCTTTTATGTTACAGATTGCATTTTTTGTTTGAATATTTATTGTTTGCAATAGGAAAGGAACTTTTATATCTAAAATAATTTCTGCGTTTATTAATGAATCTGCTGTCAGTACATTTAGATTGAAATCTTTTTCTATTTCTTCATGAGAGAATTTAATCAATTTTTTGTCAGATAAAATCATGGAATAAACACGTGTAACAGCGTTTATCTCGATATAATCTTTATCCCAACCGCAGATGTCAATTTGTCCGGTAGGCATAAACAGATTAAAATCTGTTGTATTTTTTGTACTTTTGAAAACATATTCTTCTGCTTTCGGTTTGCTGTTACAACTTGTTAAAACGATAATTTCCAGTATTGTAAAACATAAGATTTTAAATATTAATTTCATTGTATTCCGATAATGTCTAATGTTTTAGCTGCTGTTCGTTTCACGGCTGCGTTTGAATCGTTTTCTTTCATATCTTTGAGTTTGTTAATCAAAGTAGTATTTGGAATCTTTTTTAAAGTTCCGGCTGCGGCAAGTCTTGTTTCCGGATCGTCAGATTGCAATAATAGTTCCAAAATAGGATCTAAAAAGTGAGATTCTGTTCTGTAAACTATTCGTTCAATAGCTTTTTTTCCTGCTTTGTCAGTGCCTTCGTATAATTCTTTTAAAAATGCTGCATTTTCAGCTGAAGGATTTTTGATTGTTCCGGTTGCTATAGAGCTTAAAGTTGTCGGAGGTAGTTTTTTTTCGCCTAATGTGTCTTTTAATTTAGATATTCCGGCATTTCCCATTGATAATAATGTCCACAAAGCTTCATTTTTTACGGATGCGTCGGGGTCTTTTTGGAATTTGTAGATTAATAAATCTATTTTGGTTGTGTCCTTATTTTTTGCTATTCCCTGACAAGCATATACTCTGATTTTTGCGTCATTGTGGCGTAACATGTCCATGTAAATAGGTAAGACTGCCGAATTTTCAAAACTGGCTAAGGAAGCTGCTGCAAATTCTCGAACTTTTACTTCTTCATCTCCGAGTTTTTCCCGCATTAATTCTACGGAAGAAAGGTCACCTATTTGTGCAAGCGATGACATAGCATACATTTTTACAAATTTGCCTGATATTTCACTTTCGATAAGCTGTTTCAAATAATCTGTTGCCGGTTGATATTTCCATTCTCCGAAAGCTCTTAGTAGAATAGTTTTTATATCATCTGATAATTCTACCTGCTCACTTTCGTCATATTCTTCGTCAAAATCTTCCGAATCATCAGTAGTATCATTGATAATTGTGCTGTCTGTAGACTTTAGATATTCAAGAATAAGTCCGGCTGTGGGATCATTTGGTGCTTTTGCTAAAGCGGTAGCTGCATTTTGTTGTGTAATAATGTCATTTTCTGCAAGTTGCTCTATAAGGTAATTGATTGAATCCTGATTCCCGTGTTTTGCCAAGAAGGAAAATTCAATCAATCGCAATTCTTTATTTGTATCTTCGTTTATCGCTTCTTCAAATATATAGTTTTTTATATTATCAGGAAGTTTTTCACATTTTGTAAAATATCTTACCAGTTCAATTTTTGTTTGTATCAGTACCGAACTTAAATATCGCTCGTATAAAATATTCATGTGTTCTTCGGAAAGTTCGTTTTTTTGTTCTTTCGCAAATCCTTGGATTTCGCTTTCGATTCCGTATAATAATGTGTCTTTTATAGTAAATTCGTCTTCAATTTCATTTTCAGGTTTTTCGGCTGAAAATGAAATTTGCGGAAAAATTAAAACACATAATATTAATAAAAAGCGAAGATTACAAAGTTTCATTTTTATACTTCCTTAAAAAGTCATTGCGATATTCAACAAAAGTTCCGTCGAATATTGAAGTTCTGATTTTTTCCATTAATTTCTTCATATAATAAATATTGTGATAGCTTGTCATTCTTAATGCTGAAATTTCCCCAGCTTTTAATAAATGGCGAATGTATGCTTTTGAAAAATTTTTACACATATAGCAGTCACATTCCGGATCCATCGGAGAATGATCAAGGCGATATTTTTCATTGCGTAGGTTAATTCTTCCGCGATTTGTAAATACACTTCCGTTTCGTGCAATGCGTGTAGGGAAAACACAGTCAAACATATCTACTCCGGCTGTAACTCCTGTGAAAATATCTTCCGGCGTTCCGACACCCATTAAGTAGCGAGGTTTGTTTTCCGGGAGAAGTGGAGTAGTGTATGATAAAATATCAGCAAAGACATCTTTGGATTCACCTACAGAAAGTCCCCCGATTGCATAGCCGTCAAAATCGATGGCAATTGTTTCTTTTGCACTTTTTTCTCTCAGGTCTTTAAAGAAGTTCCCTTGAACAATCCCGAATTGTTTTTGTTTTTCCGGGTTTATAACTTTTGCGTAATGTTCTCTTGATCGGGCAGCCCAACGAGCTGTAGTATCTACAGCTTTTGCCGCTTCGTTGTGAGTTATTTGCGGCGGAGTACAGTGATCAAGTACCATCATTATGTCAGACCCGAGAATTCTTTGTACATCAACTACATTTTCTGCTGATAAAAAATGCTTAGAACCGTCAATGTGAGAACGAAATTCTATTCCGTCATTTTTTATTTTGTTTAAAGAACTTAGAGAAAAAATCTGAAAACCGCCGGAGTCGGTCAATATATTTCTGTCCCATCCTGCAAAAGAATGGAGTCCTCCCATTTCTTCAATGACTTCAAGTCCCGGACGCAAATATAAATGATAAGCATTTGAAAGCATTATCTGAGCATTGATTTCTTTTATTTCATAAGGAAGAAATGTTTTTACTGGTCCGTTTGTACCTACCGGCATAAAAACCGGAGTTTGTACATCTCCGTGATAAAGATGTACAGTTCCGGCTCTGGCAAAAGTTTTTTCGTCTTTTTTTTCTAAGGTAAACAAATTATTTTTCCTCTTCTAATATTAATGATGCAGCACCGATTATTCCGGCATCGTTTTGAAGTTTTGCCGGTAAAATAGGAAGATTTTCCATAAATAAAGGCCATGCAATTTGTCTTGTATGGAATGCGATTTTATCAAGGAAGAAATTTCCTGCCATTGATACACCGCCGCCGATAATTACGGCATCTAGGTTTAGCATATTAACGAAACTTCCTATTACAGTTCCCAAATGACTCGCTGCATTATCAACAGCATGTATAGAAGCAGTATCGCCGGCTTTTGCTTTGTCAAAAATTATTTGAGCATTTATTGTTTCCGGATCGATTCCTTCATAAGAAGTTATGCTTCCTCTTGTTATTCCGTTGCGAACTTCATTAATGATTGCTGTAGCTGATGCATAAGCTTCGATACAACCGCGATTTCCGCAACCGCACAAATGTCCGCCGGGAACAGCTACTACATGTCCTAATTCTCCCGCAAAACCGTCTCTTCCACGGTAAACTTTGTCGTTTAATACGATTCCGCCGCCTACACCGGTACCGATTGTAAGCATTATAAAATTTTTAAAATCTTTTCCTGCTCCGAAAATATGTTCTCCGACAGCAGCACAAGTTGCGTCATTATCTCCGAATGCCGGAATATTTAAACGCTGTTCTATATATTCAATAATAGGTTCATTTTGCAATGGCGGAATATTTACACAAGTTTTTAAAACTCGTCTGTTTTTATCAAAAGCTCCCGGACCGCCAACACCTACACCGACAATTTCTTTTCCTTCGTTTTTCCACTGAACAATAGGATCGATATAGGCATTCATAATTGCCTGCCAGTGTGAATTTTTTTCTGTTTTTGCTTGTGTTTTTACAATAATATTTCCGTTTTCATCAACTAAACCGATTTTTGCTGTAGTTCCGCCGATATCAATTCCGGCAAATAATTTACCCATAATTTTCTCCTTGTGTTTTAAGTTTTTGAACGTATAACTAATGTGATTGCAACAGGAAGAAATAAAAAGAATGTTGCCCAAGCTCCGGCAACAGGTGATATTATTCCTGTATATGCAAGATTATCTAATAAAAGAAATTGTGCTATATAATACACTATTGCTTGAACTATTGAAAGTGCTAAACCAACAATTAAAATATAGACTTTTGATAATGTGGCAACGCCTACAGAGAATATTGAAAATATTATTAATATACATGGGAACGAGAATTTTTTATGAAAGTCTGTAGATTCCTTTCTGTGTTCTACATTGATTCGTTCCAATAGTTTTATTCTTTCGTATGCTTCAAGAATATTCATATTTTCTATTTCATATTCGCTGCTTTTAAATATTGACGGCTTTTCTGGCAATAAAAGTGTTTTTCGTTCAAAATTGTTTTCTTTTATCAATGTTCCGTTGTCGTCCCAGAAACGTTCTGTTCCGGAGTAGAAGAGCCAACCGGTTTTTGTGTATATAGCGTAGTTGGCATCGACTCTTTCTGTAATAAGATAATCTTCGTTTATTTTAAAGATTATAGGTTTTTCCAGTTTGTTTTTTCCTGCGTCAAAGTCGGCTGCATGCCAAAAATAACCTTCTTTTTCACTTCGTAATGTTATATTCGAATAATCTTCATCTTTTTTACTGTTAATTTTTTGCATTTCCTGATCTCGATACCGCATTGCATAGATTACACCGAAACTGTCTATGAAAATCATCATAATAGATAAAAATACACTGAATACGATTATAGGCATAGTAAAACGAGCGTATGAAATCCCGGATGTAAATATTGCAATAAGTTCGTTTGATTGATAAAAATTACTTATTGCCATGATTATTCCAAACATAATAACAAAGGGCATGGTAAACCAAATTGCTTTAGGTACCAATAAGGATGTTAATTTTAATATTTCCAATGCAGAAAGATTTTTTGATAAATACATATCAAGTTGTCCGAATAAATCTGCAATGACAACAACAAGAATACCCAGAAATTGTGCAAGAAGATACCAGTTGATAAAACTGGCAAATAACATTTTATAAAGTGTGAAAGGAACTTTTACAGCAGAAGCTCGTTCTCTCATTCCAGTAACCTCTTAATCAAGATTATTATTCCGATAACGAAAAATACCAAGTTCGGTAAAAATACAGAAATAAACGGCGGTAAAACCATCTTTTTTCCCATTACAATCATTCCGTAATAGAAAAACCAATAAACTCCGCAGAGCATTAATCCTACAATAAAACCGAATGCATAACCTGCACGTCGAGAATAGATTCCGATAGGTGCTCCGAATATAACGAAAATTATACATGCCAGAGGAAGTGAGAATTTATCATAAAAATCTATTTTTCTTCTGTTTAAAGAGTAGGTGTTTGGTTTGTCACTTTTTAATGTATTCATAGAATTTAAATAATTGTCTAATCCTCTGAGATTATTTCTGTTTGAATTGGACGAACGATTATTTTGGTAATAAGTAGAATAAGCGGTTTCTCTGAATAATTCTTGATTCCTTATGTATTCACCTTCTTTATTGTTTATTTCGTTATTGAGATTTGTATATTGAGTTTTTACGTCTTTTAAAAGTTCCAAAGTGTTTTTGACATCGGCACTGGAACGAAATGAATTGGAATCATCAAAATCCATGAATTTAATGTAGTATTTTATTTTTTCTGCAAATCCGTAATGAAATTCTTGCGGTCGATCTTTTTGTTGGAATTGAACCATTGCATCTTCCATTTGAATTTCAACGGCTTCTTTCATTTCTTCCGGGGTTTGGAATAATGCTTTTTTGGCTGAGATTATACGTTTTTGGTTATCATTGTCTCTGTCAATTATTATTATTCCGTTGATACTGGTATCTTTTACCGTATCTGTAAAAAGAACTTTGCTTCCGTATTTTTTTACGGTTTTTGATTTGAAATACAGAGTAGGCTTTATGGTTGCAATTTTGTTTCTTGTTTCAAATTGTTTTTTCATTCCGAGCGGTTTTAGCCTGTCGTTTATGCCGAAAGCAACGAGCATTACTATTATACCTGTAATAAAAACAGGTTTAAAAACAGTCGTCAAACTTATTCCTACAGATTTGAACGCAACGATTTCATTGTCTCCGGAAAATCGTCCTATTGTCATAAGTGTAGCTAAAAGTATACTGAACGGAAAACTGAACATTGTGTAAGTAGGTAAAATGGTTACAATCATCATCCAAACTAAATCAAACGGAATATTTTTTTCAATTAACGGTTTGATTATGACAAGAATGTGATTGATAATGTACATCATAAAAAAGAATATGAAACAAATAAAAAAAGTAGGTAAATATTCACTTAAAATATATTTAGTTGCGATTTTCATTTATAGCTTCTCAATAATTGTATAATTCCAAAATGTTAATTATTAGTCATTTTTTTTACCAGAACACCTTCTCCCAGTGTTGCAATAAATAAATAACCACAGTGATAAAGAATTTTTTGAATATCATTTCCTATATAAAAGTCGGAAACTTGAAATTTGTGTAATTCTTCATTATCGAGAGAATATATTCCATTTCCAAGTGAACCGCAATAAAAAATGTTTTTGTTTTCTGCGATTGTCATGAAGTAATCATTTTGAATTTCTGGATAATTCTTTTGATTATAGTTTTTAGTTTTTTTTGTGTCATTATTGTATAAGAAAATTCCGCCGCCGTAAGTTGCAAAACAAATCATATTTTCATCTGTGTTAGTTTGAATTTCTTTTATTACATGGCGATTTTTCTTAATCATATTTTCTTCTTTTAATGTTTTATTGTTTATGTCAAATGAGTATAGTTTTGCATTGTAGGTTGCTATAAGTATTTTATTTTGAAATCTTTTCATAGTACTGATGTTGTTGTTATCAAGGATTTGACTGTATTCTTCGGATTCAAGGTTGTAAATGATGCAGCCGTTACCTAAAGTTCCTATGTAAACATTAATATTGTCACTGTATATACTGGTGATTCTCATATTTTCAAAACCTGAAACAGTTGTGAAAGTGTCATCTCTCTTATTTAATTTTACGATTCCGTTATTTGTTCCAATCCATAAATTATTTTGTGCTTCATAAATTGCACGAACCTCATCAGAAGGCAATGTCGGTTGGCGAAAGAATTGATAGTCGTCAAGAATGTAATTGTAACGAATCAATCCCCCGTTCCATAATCCTATAAAGATTGTGTCGTTTTGAGCATATAATGTACAAATATTAGGATCTCCGTATCCTATTTGGTTAGTTTCAATCTTTGACCAACTTACAAAATTCATTAAGTATTTATAAATTTCTTTGTCTTTAGAGGATAAAAGCTTTGGATTTATATTAAACAAATAGTATTTGGCATTATCCGAATCTTTTTTTTCATGTGCCGATAGTCCCAGATATAAACGTGCTGTTTCTGCAAAATTTGGATTTTCACATCCAAGAAGTTTTTGAAATTCAATTTCTGCTTCTGCGATTAATCCGGTTTCGTAATATAAAAGAGCGGTCAACATCTGTATTTTTTCTTTATAAGAAGATGATAAGCGTTTGTCGTTAATTTGTTCTTTTGCTAAATCAATGTAATAAAGAGCTGTGTAAAATTCACGAGTGGAATATCCGATTTGGGCTAAAAAATAATCGGCGATTATATTGTATTCTGACACGGGATAACTGCTTTTTATGTTTAGTAAAATATTTTTTGCTTTGTCATATTCATTTTTATATAGAAAAGACGTGACTTTACTGATTTCTCCGTTTAATTTTACTTTTTCTCTAATCGTGATTGCTTGAAGAGGTGATATGCAGCATAAAAAAAATATCAGGATTTTAAAGTTTTTCATTACCTGTAGAACCAAAACCGCCGTTTCCACGTTGAGTTTCATTCAAAATATCAGCTTCTTCAATAACCGTAGAAGATATAGTTGAAAAGACCATTTGAGCAATGCGTGTTTCTTTTTCTATTAAGAAATCTTTATCTGAAAAATTCACAAGTAAAACTTTAATTTCTCCTCTGTAATCAGCATCTATAGTACCGGGAGCATTAAGTATTGTGATTCCATGTTTTATAGCTAAGCCGCTTCTTGGACGAATTTGAGCTTCCATATTACATGGCATTTCCATTGAAATTCCTGTAGATACAGCAATATAACCTTTTGCCGGTAAAAGAATTGTTTCATCACTATATAAGTCATATCCGGCAGAGTAGGCGGTTGCTTTTTCCGGAAGATGTGCTGTAGGTGAAAGACGTTTAATTCTAATTTTGTTTACTAGAACTTCCATATTGGTTCAGCTACCTTCTTTTTGTACAAAACATGAGTGTACATTTTTTTAGAATCTAAAAAATCTCGTGCAAGTGACATAATGTCTTCCTTGGAAACATTTTCGATGAATTCTATAGATTTTTGCTTGTTCATTTTACTGTTTGTCAGTAAGTGGTAATGTATATTAGAATTCATTTTTCTGGACAAGTTGTCGTTAGATAATAAAATTGCACCGATGTATTGTTTTTTTATTTTATCCAATTCCCCATCATGTAGACCATGTTCTAGCAATTCACAAATTACTTGATTTACAGCATCTATTGTTTTTTCATATTTTGATTGTTCAACAGAAAAATAGATAGAGAATAATGTCTCATTTCTGAAATGATCAGGTTGAGTCGTTATGTTGTAACATAGTCCAAGTTCATCACGAACTTTTTTAAACAGTCTTGATGAAAATGAATCACCAAGTAATATACTTAATAGATTTGTTAATAAATTTTGCTCAAATGAATTGCTGTTTATGACAGAACCAGCCATAACATGAACATGTTCGGATTGCATTTTGGTAAAACCGAATCTCTGAGAGGAAATTTTTAAATTATCCTTATTTTCTATAAAGTCATAATTTGTTCTGAAACTGAAATCTTCTATTAAATGAGTAACTTCATCAGGTTTGAAATTGCCGGCAATAGATATAATTAAATTATTTGCAGTGAAATTTTTGTGATAGAAAGTTATTAATTTTTCACGTGTTACATTCTGAATAGTTTCTTCATAACCGATTATAGGATGCCCCAAACCACAATCGGAAAAAAGATTTGCAAAGAAATCTTCCCACAATTTATCTTGAGGATCTTCTAAAGTGGAATTTAATTCATTTAAAATAACACTTTTTTCAGAATTTAATTCTTTATCGTCAATGATAGAACGATTAAACATTTGTTCTATCATGCGAATCGAATCTTCCATGTAATAACTTGGTATAGTATTGTAAATACAAACTTCTTCTTTAGAAGTATAAGCATTAATAAAACCGCCCATTTCGTCAAACTTGGAAGAAAGAAAATCTTTCGAGTATTTTTCATTTCCTTTAAAAAGCATGTGTTCAACAAAATGTGAATATCCGGTTTCGTTTTTAGATTCATCTCTTGAACCTAGTTTATTAAAAAAAGCTAAAGAAACCGTAGAAAATGTAGGTAAAGGTTCAAGAAGAAGGGTTACCCCATTTTTTAGTTTTCTGACAATAACTTTGTGTTGTAAAAATAGCTGCATATTAAAAAACTATACCCATAAAAATAAATACGGGAATAACTTTTGTTATATCCCGCATTGTGTGATGTTTAAATAAAGAGAAAAAATATTATTTTCTGATATTCAACTCTTTAAGGATTGTTCTGTATCTTTCGATATCTCTTTTCTTTACGTAATCCAACAATCTTCTTCTGTTTCCTACAATTTTCAACATTCCTCTTCTGGAGTGGAAATCTTTAGCATGTGATTTGAAATGTTCAGTAAGATATTTAATTCTTTCTGTAAGAAGTGCAATCTGTACTTCTATAGAACCTGTATCTGCATCTCCCTTTCCAAATTTTTTAACAATTTCCTGTTTGCTCTCCTTGGTTAACACTTAAACGCTCCTCGTATTATTTATGATTGTCTAAAATATTTTTTTGTCATATCTAAGTCGATTCTTAGCTGTTCTTTCAACTCATCAAATGAATTGAACGGCTTATTATCTCTAATCTTTTGTAAAAAGTCAACTCTTATCGAGAACCCATATGCATAATCCTTATATCCGATAAGATGAGTTTCGACTATTGACTCACTAACAAAAGTCATACTTGGATATTTTCTATTATCAACACTTGTTGTCGTAAAATAACTTCCGGCTTTTGGATAAAGCACATTATTATTTTGTATATTCATCGTAGGAAAACCAATGATTCGTCCCATTTGTTTCCCTTTAGTTACAACACCTTTGATGAAATAATTGTATCCAAGTCTGTTGTTTACCTCAGTAATTGACCCGCTTTTTATATACTTTTTTATCTCAGATGTCGATACTTTTTTACCATCAATTTTAAAAGTTTCTTCTGTAAATACTTCAAAACCTTCATTTTTCAAGAGTTTAAGGTTTCCGCTTTTATTTATTCCGAAATAAAAATCTTCACCTTCGTAATAACTGACAATTCCGAAATTCTTAAGCAATATTTTTGAGAAAATAACGGGATCTAAATTTTTTATATTACTGTTAAAATTGCAAAGAATTACGTTTTGAATTCCTAATTTTTCGAACATTGAAAGTTTATCAGATAATTCTAAAATGTTTTTTTCATTGTTTATTTTTTTGGGAGATTCAATGAATGTAAGAACATAGCTTTCTAAATTCTTTTCTTTAGCAACATTTAACATGTTTGATAATAATTTTTGGTGCCCTAGATGTAATGCTTCAAAGGTTCCGATAGAAATTATTCCATTTCTTGTATATTCTATAGGTTTAGAAAAATCATCATATATATTCATGATTAATTCCCGGTGTATACAAAGTCATATTTTATTTTGTTGTCTTCATATATAAGAATAGCGACTAATTTATTGTCATTTAGAAGTTTGTAATATCCGAAATTATCAGGAATTTGTTTTAACATTTTGGGGTGTATCGGTTTCCCGTTATATGGATAATTTATAAAATCATCTTTCAATTCCAATGTCGGAAGGTTAGAAACTACGATTTCCGGAGGGAAAGTTTTGAAATTTTTATTTTTAATATCATTAAATGAAAATGCATCTTCTAATGAAAAATTACCGACTTTTGTTCGTTTTAAAGCACATATGTGTGCGAAATATCCTGTATCAATACCTATATCTCTGGCAAGTGAACGTATATAAGTTCCGGAAGAACATGAAATTTCTAAAGTAAGAATAGGAGATGTGAAATCTAAAATTTTTATATCATAAATTGTAACTTCACGTTCTTTTATTTCAGGAACTTCTCCGTTTTTGGCTATTTGATATGCTCTTTTACCGTTTACATGAATGGCACTGTAATTAGGTGGACGTTGCAATATTTTGCCTTTATAATTTTCTAAATGTTGTTTTATAACATCCAGGGAAAAGATTGATGTTTCATTCTTTGCACAAATATCACCTTCTGCATCATCGGTAGTAGTTTGAATGCCTAAATGAATTTGTGCAACGTAAGTTTTGTCTAATCCTACAAGAAATTTTAACAATTTAGTGGCTTTCCCGGTACAAACTAATAGTAGCCCTTCAGCATCTTTATCTAAAGTTCCGGCATGACCGTTTTTTGAGATTTTTAATTCTTTTTTTATTCTATTTATTTCTTGAAAAGATGTAATACCTCTTTCTTTGTTTATTAACAAAAGATTGTTATTCGGTAATTCCATTTGAAATATTGTCTCCGTTCTCAGATTCTTCTTCGGCTAAATTTGCTTCCTTTGCAAGCATATCGAGTATTGCGTCTACACGATTAGCTTTTTCTTCAAAAGGATCAATTCTAAATTCAATTTTAGGAGTGAAACGGAGTTTTAGCTTTTCTGCCAGTTGTGCTTGGATAAAACCTTTAGCATTATTTAAACCTTTAGCAGCCAAATCTTTTGCTTGTTTTGTTCCGTTTAAAGAAAAATAAATATGAGAATAGTGTTTGTCTTTACTTAAAGTTATTTTTGTAATTGTAAGCAGAGTAGGGACTCTGGGGTCTTTTATTGCTCCCGAAACAATGAGTTTCATTATTTCTTTTTCAATACTTCTTTTTATTTTTTCGTCTCTAACGCCCAAAGTTCCCCTCTCTTTTCTATATCTTACAAAATAGATAGTTTATTCATCGTTTTCTGTTTTTTCATCTAATTCAAGAAGTGCTCGAAGTTTTTCTTCTTCTATACGCTTCATTTCTTTCATTTCTGCGACTTTTCGTTCTTCTTCTAATTGTTTTTCTTTTTTCTCAACATCATCAAGATTTCTTTGAATTTCTTTTATTTCGTATGCTTCCATGATGTCGCCGACTTTAATATCTTTCCAATTTTCTAAGCTGATACCACATTCTGTTCCTTCAAGAACTTCTGAAGCATCATCTTTATAACGTTTTAAAGATGATATTGCACCGGAATAAATTTGAACATCATCACGCATTAAACGTATTAAAGATTTACGTTTAACTTTTCCGGAAGTAACAAAAGAACCTGCAATGACACCGACTTTTGAAATTTTGAAAACTTGTTTAACTTCAATAGTTCCGATTAATTCTTCTTGTAAATCAGGTTTAATCATTCCTTCCATTGCAGCTTTGATATCTTCTATGATGTCATAAATAATATTATATCTACGAGCATCAACTTTTTCCTTCTCAATAAGAAGTGAAGCTTTTGGATTTGGACGAACCCTAAAGCTGATAATAATCGCCTTACTTGCAACAGCAAAAATAACGTCAGTTTCATTAACTGGACCGACACCCATGTGAACGGTAGTTAATTTTACTTCACTGTTAGACAATTTATTTAAACTGTCACGAATAGCTTCAGATGAACCTTGAACATCTGCTTTGATGATAACTTTGATTTCTTGTTGTTCTCCGTCTTTCTTTTGAGATAAGAAATCTTTTAAAGTTAATTTCTTAACAGATTCTGCATCTTTCATTTTATTTAATTCTTTACGTTTTGCAGAGAATAGTTTTGCTTCTTTTTCTGTCTCAAGGACATTAAACGGATCTCCGGCTTTAGGAACACTTTCTATTCCGGTAATTTCTACCGGCGTAGACGGAGTGGCAACTTTTATTCTTTTACCTTTGTCATTCCACATAGCTCGAATTTTTCCGCTGTAAACTCCGGCAACGAAGAAATCTCCGACTTTTAATGTTCCTCTTAAAATAAGTACAGATGCAACAGCTCCACGACCTTGATCTATTTTTGATTCAAGAATAAATCCAGAAGCTCTTGTCTTGTACGGAGCTTTAAGATTAACTATTTCGGCTTGAAGGACTACAGTTTCTAATAACTCATTAATTCCTAATCCTTTTAATGCACTTATGTTACAGTACATTGTTGTTCCGCCCCATTCTTCAGGTAATAAACCATAATCACTTAGTTGCTGTTTTACCCTGTCAGGGTTGGCATCTGGTTTGTCACATTTATTTATTGCAACAATTACAGGTACATTTGCTTGTTTTGCATGGTTAATAGCTTCTATTGTTTGAGGCATTACACCGTCATCTGCGGCAACAACCAAAATAACGATATCTGTAACTTGTGCTCCTCGTGCACGCATCATAGTAAAGGCTTCATGTCCAGGAGTATCTATAAATGTAATAACTTTTCCGTTTTCCAGAGTTACACTATATGCACCTATATGCTGAGTAATACCGCCGGACTCTGTAGATGCTTTATCGGAATGACGAATAGCATCGAGTAATTTTGTTTTACCGTGGTCAACGTGTCCCATAACCGTTACTATAGGCGGTCGTTCTTCCATATCTGTTTCATCAGTTTTTTCTTCTTCTATTACTGTTTCATCGTATAAAGAAACGATATTTACTTTACAGTTAAATTCCGCAGCTACAATTTCTGCTGTTTCTGCATCGATTTTATCGTTTATAGTAAACATTGAACCTAATGATATTAATTTGGAAATTATGACATTAGCTTTCAAATTCATTTTTTTAGCTAAATCACTTACACTGATAACATCTACAATATCAATACTTTCAGGTACAGAGTTTACAGAAGTCTTTTCTTCTTTTCTCTTATATGTAAATTCAATTTCTGTCTTATTTGAGAAGAAATCTTTTCTGTCATCATTTTTCTTACTGTTTTCTTTTTTTCTTGAACGAGTTTTATCGTTAGTTGTTGCTGAAATATCTAATTTAGGCTGTTTAAAATTATTGTTTTGTCCGGAACGATTTCCAGAAAAAGGTCTGGAATCACGTTGTTGATTATTATTGAAACCGTTTCTGTTATTATTAAACGGTCTCTTTTCTCCGAATTGCTGGTTTTGCCCATTATTATTTCTGTTATAATTTCCATTTTGATAATTATTTGAACGGAAATTACCGTTTCCGTTTGTTCTGTTGTTATTGCCGTTATAATTTGATCTATTATTATTTTGATTATAATTATTTTGGCGAGGAGGATATTTATTATATTCTCTGTCTCTATTTTGATAATTATTTCTTGGGTGAGAAGAAGAATCGTTATTTACATAATTCTTTTTTTCTTCGTCTTTTTTAATATTATCAACTTTTGCTGCACTTGGTTGCTCAACAACATTAGACTTAATTTCTTTTGGTTGTTCTACTACTGGATTTCCAGACGAAGATGTAGTTGACTTTTTTATTATAACTTTTTTTGCAGGAGCATTAGTTTTTGCTACTCCTTGAGATTGAGAAGTCGTATTCTTCTTTCTGATAAGAATTTTTTTGTGACTTTCTTCATTTTTGTTTAATTCATTTTTGTCTTGTTCTGACATAGCATCTCCATAAAGAAATTAACGAAATAATAATATCATTTTTTTTCTATTCGTTTCAAGAATCAATAAGACGAATGTTAAGAATGATATACAAAGATTTGCTTCTTAATAATTTATACACATTCAAAGTTGGTAGAAAGATTCCATAAATCAATTCATTTTAGCTAAAAAAATGAAGAATTTCAATCTATTTATTCTTTCTCAAACTCAATTTCTACCCCACATCTTGAACATTTTGTTTCATTAACTGAAATTGGAGCTCCACAATCTGGACAATAATAAATATCGATACCGCAATTTGGACATTTTTCTGCATTTTCAGCTAAAGCAGCTCCACATTCAGGACATTGTAAATCTTCATCGATAATATCAAAATTCTCATCAATGTATTCTTGCAACTCTTTTGCCATTTCCGGAGTTATTCCAGGAAGGGTAGAGAAATCTTCAATTTTAATCAATTCTTCAACTGAATAAATCTTGTTTGTTGTTAAAATAGTTTTGATTTCGTCGCTGATTTCCAAATCATCTAACATATAATCGCCTTCAGCAGAAGTTTCTTCAATGTTATTATCAACAACTTCATCGTTTTCTTCTGTGACTTCTTCATCTTCAGGAATTTGACGGAATAATTCTTCAGCTTTTTGAAGCTGATCAATTATTAAATTATTTTCAAGAGCTTCGGCTTTAGTAATTACATCAATTTTCCATCCGGATATTTTCTTTGCAAGATTTATATTAGCACCTCTGGCACCAATTGCAAATGAAAGTTGACTTTCTTCCATAATTGCCGTTGCAGTTTTTTCTTCCTCGTTTGTAATAATTACATCTATTACTTCTGCCGGTGTTAATGCATGTGCAATGAAAACCTTTGGATTTGCAGACCATTGAATAACATCGATTTTTTCTCCGGATAATTCTTTTGTAATATTTTGAATTCTATTTCCTTTTGAACCTACACAAGCACCTACCGGATCAATTTCATCTTTTTCGGTATACACGGCAACTTTTGTTCGATAACCGGCTTCACGTTGAATTTCTTTTATTTTTATAGTTTCATCACTTAATTCCGGAATTTCTAACATCAATAATTTTTTAACAAATTCTTCATTACGGCGACTGAGTCTGATTGAAATGTTATTACTACGTCTGTCCGGTTCAACTTTATAAATTATACTTTTAATTCTATCACCTGGTGAGTAGATTTCCAGTTCTGCCGGAGATTGGTCCATTTTTAACAAGATTCCTTCAGGTTCTTGATCGCCTAAATTAACAAATACATTGCCGTCTTTAACTCTTTGAACAAAACCTACGATAATTTCTCCTTCTTTTCTTTTGAAATTAGATAGTTTTGTGTTCTTTTCTATTTCTTTCAATCTTTGAAGAATTGTTTGTTTAGCAGAATGAATTGCCAGTTGACCAAATTCCTTTGGATCACACGGAATTTCTAACTTATCTCCTAATTTTGCACTTGGAACAAATTTTACAGCTTCAGATAATTCAATTTCAAATAAGTCATCATCAAGTTCTTCAACAACTTCTTTTATGGAATTAACAGTAAAAGTAAAACCGTCACTTACTCTTATAGAAAGATTTTCAAGTGTTCCATAATATTTTTTATAAGCATGAGTTAATGCAGACTCTATAGTTTCTTGAATTAATTCTTCACTTATGCCTTTTTCCTGATTAATTTCTCTTATTGCTGTTGAAAGATTTAATGTCATTTTTTTCTCCTGAATAATATTCTTGCTGTTAATTAATTTGCTAGCATAATGCAGCTTTTTTTATATTTTCTATGAGAATTATCTCAGTTTTAGTTGTTTTATCTTTATTTGTAATGTTTAGAAATAATTTATTATCTTCTATTCCGTTGCATATACCGATATAACTATTTTCTGAACATGTTACATGCATTTTTTTCCCTTTGAATAAATCAAATTCTTTAATAAATTTAATTTTTCTGAATATACCCGGGCTTGATATTTCTAATAAAAAATTTTCGCCCAAGAAATCCAAATTTTCTAAAACAGGGGATACAACGTCATTTAATTTGGCGATTGCTTCAATACCCATTTTTTCAGAATCATGATTAAAAACGAAAAGACTTACAATTTTTTCTTTTCCTTTTTGAATCGCAATATCTACAAGGTGAAAACCTTCTTTTAACAGAAGTTCGCTGATTCCTTGTTCTATAATTAAAAATTCTTTCGTTTTGATTTTATCTTGCATTATTTATGCAACCTCATTTTATAACAGGTAATGTATAAAAAAAGAGTCTTTTGAAAAGACCCTCTCTTGAAAAAGCCATAATAATTTACATTGTGTATAATACAAAAAAGATGAACAGTCAATTCTTTTTTGTATTATACACAAGTTCATTTAATCAAAAAACAAACATTATGAAATAAAATTAATTATTTTTAATGTTGCTTCTATGGCAGCTGTATTTTGGTCATGGTTAAAACCTTTTGTAGTAATCTTTTTGGTTTTACCGTCGGCTTGTTCTACTTCCCATGTAATGACGGCTTGTACCATGGCATCTGTACGTCCTCCGGGAGGAATTTCTACCGTATAATCGATAAGTTTCGGTATTTGAATTTTAAATTGCGTTAAAATCTTTTTTAACGCATTCATGAATGCATCATATCCACCGTCACCTTGAGCAGCTTCTTCTACTTCTTCATTTTTGAAAGAACAACGAACATTGGCAATAGATTTTAATTTATATGTAGAATTGATTGAAAAATTTAATACTTTAAAATCATTATTTGTTTTAGTTTCGAAAATATCATTAATGATAAAAGGAAGATCTGTTGCGAATACAGTTTTTTTCTTATCTCCCAATTCAATAATAGTTTGTAATAGAATGTTTTTCTTTTCTTCGGATAATGAAATGCCGAGTTCTTTTAAATTTATTTCAAGGTTTGCTTTACCTGAAAGTTTTCCCAAAGCATATTCTCGGTGTCGTCCGAAACGTTCAGGTTTTAAATTGTTTACGTACAAATCACCTTTTTTATCACCGTCGGCGTGAACTCCGGCAGTTTGTGTAAAAATGTTTTTTCCGTAAATAGGTTTATTAGCCGGCATTCTTTGACCGCTGAAAGTTTCCACGTATTGAGATGCCGTAAATAATTCTTTTTCGTTAATATTAATATTAGCATCGATAAAATCTTTTATACCGACACAAACTTCATCAAGCGATGCGTTTCCCGCACGTTCTCCCATTCCGTTTACTGCTAAATGAACGCCTTTTACACCGGCTTTTATAGCAGCCAAAGCATTCGCAGTTCCCAATCCGTAATCATTATGCGGGTGGAAATCAAAATGTACGGTAGGGTATTTTTCAACAATGTTCTTAATATTTTCGTATGTAGAAAACGGATTGAGAATACCTAAAGTGTCCGGCAACATAATTCTTTTAATAGGAAAGTTTTTTAAGAAATCTATTTGAGCAAATAAATATTCAGGAGAATTAAGAATACCGTTTGAGAAATCTTCAAGATACACATTAACAGACAAGTTTTTACTGAAAGCATATTCTAAAGTTCGTTCAATATCATTTTGATGTTCTTTTTGAGTTTTTTTTAATTGTTGCTCGCAATGCTTTAATGAACCTTTAGTCAATAGATTGATAGATTTTATTCCGGTTTTCATTGCCCAATTTATAGACTTGTCATAATCGATGAAAGTCAAAATTTCAAGTTTATCGGTAAAACCGAAGTTATCAGCCCATTCAACTATTTTTTCAACACCTTTTTGCTCTCCGCTGGAAACTTTTGCAGAAGTCACTTCCAATCTGTCAACTTTTACTCTCGAAAGCAAAATTTCAGCAATGGTTAATTTTTCACTTGGCGTGAAAGAAATCCCTTGCATTTGTTCGCTGTCTCTGAGTGTTGTATCCATAATTTCTATTTGTCTCATTTATAGTCCTTTATAAAAAATGCATATCTATAAAAATAGACCGCCGGATTTTTTATCTCAGCGGTCACTAAAATAATTTTATAGAAAAATAGATTAATTTTCTTGTAATACTTCTAATTGTTTTAATGTCTCTTTGTCAAGTATCAGAATGTTTTTATTACTGTCATTTAGATAAATGAAATCTTCATAAAACGACATAAAAGTATCATTGAATACAGCAACTTCGCTTTTTGCTTGTAATTCTAAGTTTAAATCGAATTTAGCAAGGTAATACGCATCTTCACCTTTCATTACAACGTAAATGAAACCGTCTTTTATTTCCATTTGTGTTCTTTGGAAAATATTATCTGTTCCCATTTTCTTTAAATCAAGAGTTTCGGTATCAAGTAATGCCAAATAATGAGAAGTATCTTCTTTACTTTGATGACCGATTACAAGCACACCTTCTTTAAAAACGTAATAATTTTTTCCGCAGATATTACTGAATGTAGAAGTTTTAAGAATTTTTCTGTTAGCACCGTCAATTACTGAAAGTTGATTGTTATAATGACCGTTATCCATATATTCTTTTACTTTTAAATAATAGAATTTACCTGCTAAAATTCTTGGATCCGGCATATTCTTACGAAGAGCTTCTTCTTGTTGAGCAAGTTCATCTTTTTGTTTTTGAATTTCCTCTTCGGCAGCGGCTTTTTCTTCTTTCAGTTTTTGAGCTTGCTCTTCAAGTTTTTGTTTGGCTGCTTCATCAGGATTTTCATCTACAATCTTTTGAAATTCATCATCTTCGATTTCTTCTTCGTCATTACTGATTTCTTCTTTTTTATTTTCAGCTTCTTCTTCTTTTTCAGCGATATCTTTTTCTTTAGAAGAAGTTTCCTCTTTTTTTGCATTTAAAGCATCTTCTTCTTCAGCTAATTTTTCTTTTTCTTCTTTTACTGCGTCTTTTTCAGCATTTAAAGCTTTTTCACGTTCGGCAAGTTCTTTCAATGCTTTTTCTTTTTCCGGACCGTCAGACATTTTTGCAATTTCGGCTTTACGTTTTGCAATATCTTTTTCTTCGGCTTGAATCCAACGTTCACGATCTGCTATTGTTTTCTTCTTTTGATCCAGTTTTTTTTCATCAGCTTTATTTTTATTTTTTTCTTTTTCAACAGAAGATTTTCCTTGCTTTATTTCACTTTCAAGTTCTTTTACTTCTTTTTCTTTTATCTTTATCAAATCTTTTCTTTCTTTAATACTCTTGTCATCATTTTCTGCTTTTGCGGCATCGATAACATCTTTATTTGAAAGTTCAGAAGTATTTAATGCTCCGGCTTTACCTTTTTGAGGATTTTTACTCAACGGGATGACAATACGAGATTTCCCCGGCCATTCACTGAATTTTAAAGATAATCCGGCATTTTCGGCAGTAATATAATTAAGTACTAATGTTTTAAAGTTATTTTGAAAATACGCTAAATCTTGGCGATAAACAGCGTTATAAATAGTAATAAAGTAGGCAAGAGTAGTGGCATCTTTTTTACTGTAACGATATTGATTTACAAGATATGAAGAAATAATCAAACGAACATTTCTGATATGCTCAACTTTTGCACCGTCATCAATAGAAATAACATCAGCGTTAAACTTACTTTCTTCACCGTCACTGATACAATGATAAACAGAATATTTATTAAGATAATGATATTCTTTCTTTGCAGAATCATTATTCAAACCATCGGAAAGGCGTTTACCGATACCTTCGATACTGGAAACAGATTCTTTGTAATCATAACTTCCCGTATAATTTTCAAAAATAATCTCACGTTCACCGATACTTTGCAACTCTTTAGAATCAACTTGAGCGGAAAGTAGTGAGGTTACAGATAAGAATAACGAAAAAATAATAGTTTTGTGTAATAATTTCATCATTTCAACTCCTAAAAACTATGATACCTTAAAAAACTCTTTTTAACATTATGAAAAAAAAATTGTAATGAAAAGCTTTTTAATTGAAACAATCGGAAAGTAGTGGCTAAAAAAAGAATGTAAGCTAATAAAAAAGTGAAATTATCATACAGATTCACAATGCCGTCTTGTCTTGGTTGTTTTAAGGTACAAGTTGTAAAGACAAAAAAGAAGCGGAAAAACTTTCGATTGAAAAGTATCATGTCTTCCTTTTTTGCCTTTTTTTACATCCATTTCCCTCATTTTGAACAGTAAAACAATGTCAAACTGCATGGTCTCAAACGCCGTTTAAATGGTGCTTCACGAAAAAACTTCAACTTTTTTCGCAAAACTTGTAAGCATTTATGAAAAAAAATGCATTAAAATTTGTGGAGAAAAGTTTTTCTCCTAATTTTTATTTAGTAGGAAAAGAAAATGTACAATTTTAAACGTTTAGAAGATCTGACATTCACGGATGACTTCATGTTTTCACAGGTCATGAAGAACAAGGAGATTTGCAAAGAAGTCGTAGAAACGATTCTCGGAATTAAGGTCGGCAGGATTGAATTCTTAACCAGCCAGTATGAGATTGAAATCGACCCGGAAGCCAAAACCATTGCAATGGATGTTTACTTGCGTGATGAGAAGAAAATTATTAATGTAGAGTTACAAAACGGACATCGACTTGAGCTGCCAAAACGCTCGAGATATTATCAAGCCGCAGCAGACATTGATAACACTTCGCCGGGAGAATTATATTCTGAAATGAAAGATAATTATGTGATTTTCATTTGCACATTCGACCCGTTTTTACAGGGCAAAGCATTTTATAAGTTTGAGAATATTTGTCTTA
>JAGANG010000027.1 GCA_017624275.1 Spirochaetales bacterium
ATGAAAATTAAGAATATTTGTATCCTCGACACGCATTTCCACATGGAAATTCAGCCCGGCGAGGACGAAAATCTGTCGGAAATCATGAAGTACATCAAGCAACGCTTTACGCAATGGATAAACAGAACTTTCGACTCGGAGGGAAGTGCGTGGAAAGACAGATTTTTCAGTAGAATTATTGAAGATTTGACGGATTTAGTGCGTGTTTTTGTGTACATCGAGGAAAACGCTGTCCGAGCCGGGCTTGTAAAACATGCTACGGATTATCCTTTTTACCAGGTATGGGAAGATGTTACGGAAAAAGAGTATTACCCAATGGAATAGACGACAGACCCCGATTCCACTTCAGTATAAAAAGCATAAACATACAAAAAAACAGTTGACTTCATTTTATCCAAAAGCTAATTATCATCCGAAACTGAAATTATTTTAATTGGAGAAAAGATTATGAATCGTCCGTTTATCGCCGTACCGTTGGGAGATCCTGCCGGAATAGGTCCGGAAATAGTTGTAAAAGCTGTATCATCGACAGAAATTACCGATATGGCCAGGTGCGTTGTCGTAGGTGATTATAATGTTATTGAAAATGCAGTTAAAATTACTAATACACAGATAAAACTTAATATTATAGAAAAGCCTGAAGATTACAAAGACGGATATTTGAATATTATTGCGATTAATAATATTGACTTTACCAAGTTGCGTATCGGTGAAGTTTCGGCAATGTGCGGAAAAGCTGCATATGAATACATAGAAAAAAGTATAAAACTGGCAATGGAAAAACAAGTTGCCGCAGTTGCGACTCCGCCGATTAATAAAGAAAGTTTGAAAGCTGCAAATATTCCATATATCGGTCATACAGAAATATTTGGAGCATTAACAAATACCGCCGATCCTTTGACAATATTTGAAGTTCACGGATTACGGATTTTTTTTCTCACACGTCATGTTTCATTGCGTAAAGCTTGTGATTTGATTACAAAAAAGCGTATTGAAGATTATGTGAAACGTTGTGTTAAAGTTTTGGAAAAATTGGGAGTTTCCCAGGGAACAATGGCGATTGCCGGGCTGAATCCTCATTCCGGCGAACATGGGCTTTTCGGTGATGAAGAAGTAACGGAAATTGAGCCGGCGATAAAAACACTGAAAGCTGCAGGATATAAGGTTGAAGGGCCTATCGGTGCCGATTCTGTATTTCACCTTGCATTGCAAGGACGTTACAACAGCGTATTGTCACTTTATCACGATCAAGGCCATATTGCTGCTAAAACTCTCGATTTTGAGCGAACAATTTCAATTACCGGCGGAATGCCGATTTTACGAACTTCGGTAGATCATGGTACGGCAATGGATATCGCCGGAAGCGGAAAAGCCAGCGATGTAAGTATGAAAGAAGCAATAAAAGTTGCGGTAAAATATTGTAAGGCCTACTTATGAAATATCTAAAGTTTATTTAAAAATATTTGACATTAACAAAGAAAGTCGCTATTTGTAATAAGTAAAATAACAAGGAGATGTTTATGCAAAAAAATACAATAACAAGAATTATTTTTTCATTAATAATTTCTTCACTTGTAGTCGCAGTTTGCGGTATTTTAGGATTTTGCTATACACGTTATTCCCAGATTCCGAAAACTTTCAGACGCTGATAAACAAATCAACAATTTTCTAAAGCATTTTTAATGCGACGAATTTCATGAATATCAAGTGTCAGCGGTATATAATTGTAATACGGAGCTAATGTATTAATTATTATACCGTTAGATTTTAATGAAGCCGCAACATCTTGCATTTCATTTTGATATTCTTCTTTCAATACAAAAACTCTGTCATTAATCCAAAATTTTTCGTTATGAAATTCAAAACACTTTTGTTCCTGCAATGCTTTAGTTTTGTAATAAAACGCAATAGCTGTAGCAAAAACAATCGCCGGAGTTTCTTCCAACGGCCGACAGATATTTATTAAATCTTTTAGATTGCGATTGATTAATACCGCACAGCCTCCGGTATATCCTGTATACAATGCCGGTAAAACGATACAATCTGCTTGAGCAATGTTATTTTCATCAAGCAAACGAGGAAAGTTATAATACCAGGCGATGGAGTTTGATTTTTGAACATCAAGACAAGGCTTTACCGTAAAATCATAAAGTTTTATTCCGTTACCTTTTTTGATTCCATGATTCACGAGAAAATTCTCAATACAAATATTGTCCGGTTCAATGCTTGCATATAAAGACGTAATTTTTAACAAAAATTCTTGTACGGAAGAAAAGAAGCGAAGTTCATAAAGCCCACTTGGAGTAAGTCCGGATATGATTTTTCTGTATCTTTTATGATATACAGTAGGCAAATCAAGCGTTAGAAGATTGGATACGGCATTTTTTATCTGTGTGGTAAGTTTTTTGTGCGAATGACCGGTTATATTATCAGCACGTCGCAAGTCAAAATAGCGATTCCCGAATTCATCTCTTACATAACATTCTTTAGCTTTATGAAACATTATTTTCTCCTTATTTTCTCTGGTGTTATATCATAAAATAATTTAACTATCCTAATTTCTTTTCATTAAAAAGTTATAAATGTATTTTTGTTCAATCAGACAGCGACAGGAGATAAAAATGCCGAAAGTTTCCGTTATTATTCCGGTTTTTAATACGCAAAATCAACTTAAACAATGTTTAGACAGTATTGTTTCGCAAACGTTACAGGATATTGAAATTATAATTGTAGATGATGGCAGTGAAACAAAGCCGACAGTAAAAGATGTAATAAAGAAAAATTTTAAGAAAGACAAACGAATTAAATATGTGCGTCATTCTGTAAATGAAGGTTTAATAGAAAGTCGGCGTACCGGAGTTTTAGAATCTTGCGGTGAATATATATTTTTTATTGATACTGATGACAAATTGAATAAAGAAAATGCACTCGAGGTAATGTACGATATTGCAAATTGTGAAAATGCAGATATTGTACAATGTTCTGCATTTGTTGATATCGTACAAGAATCTTTTGATGAAACAAAATATTATGAAAAAGCAGCCAGTCCGCATTTGGGAGAACTTTGCGGAATTGATATTTTTCGAAATTGTTATTTTGACGCAAAACATCCCTGGTACATCTGGGGGAAACTTTTAAAGCGTAATGTTTGTACTGTGGCGTTCGATTTTATTCCGGATACTTATTGTGTAATGGCAGAGGATTTTCTGCTTTACTTTTTTATCAGTCGCAATTCTAAAAAATACGTAGGAATTCCTGACAAATTCTATTGTTATAAAGTGGGCGAAGGAATAAGTACCGACAATAAAATAACTTCTCTTGATAAATGGAAAAGTCATTGCTCTTCGGCGTCGGTTTTTACTGTTATCTTCCTTTATAATAGAGAAAATCCATTGGACGAAGAAACATACAAAATGATTGTTGCATTTGCACAGACGGCAGTTATTCGTTCCGTAATGCGATTGGAAAATTCTGTATTGCCTGAATTAAAATATAAAGCAAGAGAAATGCTTTGTGATGCATGGGGAAGGACAATGGTAGAAAAAGCAGAGGAGTTTTGTCGAAAAAATAAAACAGAAGATAAATCGTTTGACAAGTAATCTCTAATTAAACTACATTCAATTTTTTTAAACGGAGGGAAATATATGAATGCAGCAGAAAAAGCTATTGAATTGCATAATATCGGCTACAATTGTTGTCAAGCCGTAGTATGTGCCTTTGCAGAAAGATTAGGAATTGATGAAGAAGTTTTATTTAAAGCAACGGAAGGTTTTGGTTTGGGAATGGGAGCCATGAATTGTACTTGCGGTGCCGTAAGCGGTGCAGTAATGCTTGCCGGACTAAAAAACAGCGGGGGGACATCTCAACGAACAAAAGTTGCTACTTATAAATTGTCCGCAAAAATTGTTGATGATTTTACGACAAAAAATCAGTCTGTTATTTGCCGAGAAATCAAAGGCGTTGATACGGGAAAAGTTTTGCGAAGTTGCGGCGGCTGTATAGAAGATGCCGTAAAGATTGCAGAAGAAGTTTTGGATTTAAAGTCTGTGTAAAAAAAACTTTAAATTCCTACCGAATAAATCGTCAGTAGTTAATTTTTACCATATAAAAACGGAGGTAATTATGACAATCTACGATTATTCGGTAAAAGCAATGAACGGAGAAATGAAAGCACTCAGAGATTACACCGGTAAAGTATTACTTATTGTAAATACTGCTACAAAGTGTGCGTATACTCCTCAATACGAAGGTTTGCAAGATTTGTACGAAAAATATCGAGATGACGGCTTTGAAATATTGGATTTTCCGTGTGACCAATTTGCACATCAATCACCGGGAAGCGATGATGAAATTCACGCTTTTTGCAGGATAAAATATGGAATTACGTTTTCTCAATTTTCAAAGATTAATGTAAACGGACGAAAAGAAGAGCCTTTGTATAAATATTTAAAAAGCGAGAAAAAAGGTGCGATAAAATGGAACTTTACAAAATTTCTGGTAGACAGTGAAGGTAAAGTTATAAATCGTTTTGCTCCGGCTGATACTCCTGAAAAAATAGAATATTTTGTGAAAGAAGCACTTGAAGCAAAAGCTTTGCATGAGAAAATCAATAAAAATTACAGTTATTAAAATAAAAAACTCTTGCTTATAAAAAAAATAAGCAAGAGTTTTTTTGTAATAGAAGTTTATTAAATGCGGAAAAGTAAATCTGCATACGTAGGGAACGGCCAATAATCGTTGCCTACTATAGTTTCCAGTTTATCTGCAATTTGTCGCACATCGTTCATCGCCGGAATAACCGCAGCTGTATAAAATTTTGCACAATCGGTAACATCGTCATAATCTTTTATTTTACCAATTATTTCTTCAAGGTTTGCTGTCGTATTTGTAAGTTCATCAGTAAGAGCAGACAATGTTTTTACCAATTCAATTTGTGTCTTTGCTCGAGATTCCCCCAAGAGATTTTTCACACTTAATGCAGAATCTGCTACATCTTTTGTAAAATTAATAACAGCCGGAAGGATTTCTCTTTTTACCATTTCCAGCATTGTCATTACTTCAATGTTCAATACTTTGCAATAATCTTCCATTTGAATTTTGTAACGAGCTTCTATTTCTGCTTTAGTATGAACTTTATGCTTTAAAAATAATTGAATATTTTTTTCATCTAAGAAATGAGGTAATGCATCAGTCGTAGTTTTTAAATTTAACAAACCTCTTCTTTCTGCTTCTTCCACCCATTCTTGAGAATATCCGTCACCGTTGAAAATTATTCGTTTGTGTTCATTTAACGTTTTTTTGATAAGAGCATTTAATGCAGTGTTAAAGTCGTCAGCTTTTTCTAATTCATCGGCAAATTGGCATAATGCCTCCGCCGTAATTGTATTAAGCATAATATTAGGACATGAAATAGACATGCTGGAACCTAACGAACGGAATTCAAATTTATTACCCGTAAATGCAAAAGGCGAAGTTCTGTTTCTGTCGGTATTATCTTTAGGGAATGCCGGAAGAATATCTACTCCCAGTTTCATTACTTCTTTAGCCTTTTTATCATATGGCTTACCAGACATAATTGATTCCAAAATAGCCGTAAGTTCATCACCAAGGAATATCGAAATAATAGCCGGCGGAGCTTCATCTGCCCCCAATCTGTGGTCATTTCCGGCAAAAGCAACAGATAATCGCAACAAATCTTGGTATTCATCAACTGCTTTGATAATTGCTGTTAATACTAAAAGAAATTGTGCGTTATCTTCCGGTGTATTACCCGGTTCGAGAAGATTTTCGCCGGTATTTGTAGAAAGAGACCAGTTGTTGTGTTTTCCAGAACCGTTTACTCCGGCAAATGGTTTTTCGTGGAGAATACATACCAAGTTGTGTTTTTGAGCAACTTTTTTCATGATTTCCATAGTAAGTTGGTTTTGATCTGCAGAAAGATTTGTTGTCGTAAAAATTGGTGCCATTTCATGTTGACACGGTGCTACTTCATTATGTTTTGTTTTTGAAAGTATTCCGAGTTTCCACAATTCTTCATCAAGTTCTTTCATAAATGCATCAACTCTCGGTTTGATTGCACCGAAATAATGATCTTCCAGTTCTTGACCTTTAGGCGGTTTTGCACCGAAGATAGTTCTGTTACAGAACATCAAGTCTTTTCTTTTATCATATAAATCTTTGTCAATGAGGAAATATTCTTGTTCCGGGCCGACAGTCGGAGTTACCTTTTTAATATCTTTACCGAAAAGCTTTAGAATTCTTCTGCATTGTTTATCAATAACTTCCATTGAACGTAAAAGCGGTGTTTTTTTATCAAGAGCATCGCCGCTGTAAGAACAGAACGCTGTAGGAATACATAATGAACCGTCTTTTATAAAAGCGTATGAAGTAGGATCCCAGGCGGTGTATCCACGAGCTTCACAAGTAGCACGTAAACCTCCGGATGGAAAACTTGAGCCGTCAGGTTCTCCTTTTATAAGTTCTTTCCCCGAAAATTCCATAATGACTTTTCCGCCGGGCATCGGAGAAATAAAACTGTCGTGTTTTTCGGCTGTAATTCCGGTCATCGGTTGAAACCAATGAGTGTAATGAGTTACACCTTTTTCGATAGCCCAATTTTTCATCGCATTAGCAACAGAGTTTGCAACGGTTAAATCAAGTGCCGTTCCTTCTTCCATTGTTTGTTTCAATGATTTAAATATTTCTTTTGGGAGCCTTTCCTGCATAACAGTTTCATTAAAAACCATGCTTCCGAAGATTGTAGATACATCCATTTTTGTCTCCTCTTAATTTTGGTTAAATCAATAAAAAGTAGGTAAATAGTGTTGTTACTTAATTTTATTGATTGGCAAGTTCTATCAGAATTGCATTTTACTATCAATATTTTTTTTGAGATTTTACCGGCGAAAAATCAGGCTTTTTTACTAAGCGGAAATTATTTTTTTCAGTCGGTCAAAAGAAATTGTATTTTCAGTCCAGTGTTCTATTACAATCATTGGATTTTGTTTTCTTTCTTTTAGAAGCTTAAAAAATGAAGCGAAATCGATATTGCCGTTACCGATAGTGTCGTGGGCATCACGAGTACCGTCATTGTCATGAGCATGAACTGTGGCGATATTTATTCCGTTGTCGCAAAGTTTGTTCGCAGTTTGCAATAAATCATAATTGTTTGCGTGACAATGACCGGTATCAAAAGTCGCTTGTATCGGTGCAATTTTTATTGCGTTTGCCATAAAGTCCAAATATTTTTCTTTGTATACTGCGTGCATATCGGGAATTGTATTTTCAATACTGATAATTGTAGAGTCTTTTGTCTTATCGATAATATATTCTAGGAGTTCAAAAGTTAATTTATCAAAGTGAACCGTAGTTGTAATAGGGGAGAATTCTCGAATAAACTCTAAAAGTGAATTTAATTTTTCAATCGGAAGTTTCGGGGTGCTTATTGGAAGATGTACCGTAAACGGGAAATTCTGCATTTTTAATTTATTAATAATTTTATATTCATCAGTCGTTATTTCGCCGGGCAGCCATTCGTCAAAAAAAATATCGAAAAAATCAACATTTTGTTTGATCGCAAAATTTAATTCTTCCTTTAATGTTAAACCGTTGTATTTTGATGTTTGAAATCCTATTTTCATATTCAATCCTTTGTAATTTTTGTTTTTTTCAGTAATTATAGAAATATTGACATTATTTCTGACTTAATATACCATGCGTTTCATGATTTCGGAATGTACGGTACAAATTACAGATAATAAAATAATGATGGATGTCTGTGGGATAAATCATAAAAATCTCAAAGTTTTGGAAAAAATTGCAGATGTTTATGTTTCCGGCGGAGCAGAGGAAATAGTTCTTAAAGGAAAAGACGCAGACAAAATAAAAACTCTTTTAGAGCAATTGATTAATATAGCACAAGCCGGCGGAAATATTTATGCCGGACTGATTGAGGTGATGTATCATCAGGTTTGTTCAAATTCTGATGTTGATTATGAAGATGTTATGAAATCTTCTATTAATATAGCAAAAGTTCATAAAACTTTTCAGCCGCGTACACCGATGCAAGGAAAATTAATTCAGGCTCTTTCTGATTATGATGTTATTTTTTCTTATGGTCCGGCGGGTACCGGAAAAACTTTTTTAAGTGTTTGTTATGCAGTAAATGCACTTTTAAATAAAGAGGCAGCTAAGTTGATTTTGACTCGTCCGGTTGTAGAAGCCGGTGAAAGTTTAGGTTTCTTGCCGGGTGATTATACTCAAAAAATTAATCCGTATTTGACTCCGTTGTTTGATGCCATAAATCGTATTTTAACACCGGAAATTTATGCGAAACTTAATGCTAAAAATATGATAGAAGTTGCTCCGCTTGCCTATATGCGAGGGCGTACTTTTGAAAATTGTATAGTTATTTTAGATGAGGCGCAAAATGCGACGTGTCGTCAAATGAAGATGTTTTTGACGCGTCTCGGTGAAAATGCCAAATTAATTATTAATGGAGATGTAACGCAAATTGATTTACCGTATAAAGTAAAAAGCGGAATGGTAGAAGCTTTGGAAGTTTTGCAAGATGTTCCGGAAATAGGCATTGTAGAATTTAAAGAAAGCGACGTTGTCCGCCATCCAGTGGTAAAGAAAATAATTAATGCGTATAAAAAACATGAAAAATAAAACAGATTTATTTGAATTTAATCCGGGAATATTGTTTACATTCGGTTTTTGGGCAAAGTTTCTTGTTGTTATCATAACCTTTGTGGCATTAAATTTGTTAATGCTGTTTCAAGATTATAATTCCGTTACCAGAATCAAAATCAGCGATGTCATAAGTAAAGATATTGTTGTAGATGATGATATGAACTACATCGACGAAAAAGCTTCTGCAAGAAATGAAGAAATCTTAACATTAAGTAATGTCCCGTGTTATTTCTTTGATGAGCAATATTCGCAAGAGCGTTTGAATGCGATGGAACAGCTTTTGTCTGCATTGCGGGCAAATGTACAGTTTAATGTTTTGCAAGAGATAGCAACAGAAAATAAAATGGACTTTTCGGAAAATGAATTTAAAGTATTGTCAAAAATTGTACGAGATGACGATGCTTTTTTAGAACATTTGAAAAGTTACTGCGAAAAGATTTATAAGAACGGAATTATTCATATTGATATGCAATCGGCTTCAAAATTGGAAAATACCGGAATTTTAGTTTTTTATTCAGCCGAGAGCAGAAAAGTCGATGAAAAATTGACCAGAGAACAAGCGTTAAATTTGGAGCTGGATTTAAAATCTATCCAGCATGATGTAGAATTAATGATTCCTAAATTCGGCGAATTTGAGAAAAGAGTTTTGGAAAACTTTTTGATTAATTTTTTTCAACCGAATATATTGCTGGATGTTGAAAAAACGCAGGCAAACCTTAAAGAAAAACTTCAGCGGGAGCGTAATGTTTATAAAAAGATTCAAAAAGGTCAGATTATCGCTCGTCGCGGAGATTTGGTGACAGAGGATAATTTGCCGATGATTAATGCGATATTGCAAAATCAAAAAAGCATTACAACCAGAAATATTTTTTCTTATGCATTATTGAATTTGTTGTTATTTATTTTTTCATTTGCATTTATACATTTTATAGATTCTAGCTTTTTTAAAAGTACATCAAATGTCATATTTTTGATGGCACTTTATTTAGTGTTTGTCATTTATTTGATGATTCCTTTCAGTTTGGATCGTTCCAATTATTATTTTGGGGCGTTGGTTCCGATTTCAATGATTACCATAACGATGATTTTTTTGTATTCAAAGATTTTTGCCGCAACTATAACAATGTTGTTTTCGGTAACTTGTTTTATTATTTCCGGTTATAATGCGTCCGCATTTTTGTTTGTGTTCTTGTCGGGGATTTGTTCAATTCTTACTATAAAACATGAAATCAGACGGCGAAGTGATTTGCTTGTTTCCGGGATTTACGTGGCAATATTAAATGCAATAATAGCTTTTACCCTTGCATTTGTTGATGGTTTGGAAGTAGCTTCCATAACAAAATTTGCGTTTTTCGGTGCATGTAACGGTTTTGTTTCTTCGGTTTTTGCAGTAGGTCTAATTTCGCTGGGAGAAAGTTTGTTGAATTTGCCTACAGTTTTTAGATTGCAAGAATTGACTGATACTTCACTGCCGCTTTTAAAAAAATTGTCAGAATCTGCAATGGGAAGTTATATTCATTCAATAAATGTTGCTAATCTTGCCGAAACAGCTGCAAATGCTGTTCATGCCAACGGATTATTGGCGAAAGTCGGTGCGTTGTATCACGATATAGGGAAAATCGGTAACGCTGCGTATTTTACGGAAAACCAAGGAGATTATAATCCCCATGATGATTTACCGCCTACAACAAGTGTGAACATTATAAAAAATCATGTTAAAGACGGGGTAGAACGTGCGAAAGCTGCAAAGTTACCGCAAAAGGTTATTGATATTATTCATCAACACCACGGTAACGGCTTGATTAAATATTTTTATTATCAGGCATTGAAACAAGCTCCGGAAGGGGAGAATGTTTCTGAAGAAACTTTTAGATACAAAGCGGAAAATCCTCAATTTCCGGAAGCTGCGATAGTTATGATGGCAGACCAGATTGAAGCGATTTCCAGAGCAAGTAAAGATTATACGGCCGAGGGATTTAAATCGATTGTAGATAAAGTTGTTGATGAAAAATTTAAAGATGAAACTTTGACTAATGCAGAATTGACAATTCGAGATTTGACTAAGATAAAACAGGTGTTTACAAAGTCACTGGTAGGAATGTATCATTCTCGTATTGAATATCCGGCTCCGCCTACGGAAAAAAAAGAGACTGCAAATAATGTGGAAGAAGTGACTAAGAAAAAGGAATAATTAATTTATGGAAGAAAAGTATTATATAGAATATGAAAATGAAATATATGAAAAGGATTTGCCGAAAAATAATTTGCAAGATTGGATTTCTCAAGTATTAACTGAAGTTGACAGAGAAGATTTTTCGGTGAGTCTGCTATTTACCGATGATGAAAGAATTAAAGAATTGAACAATAATTATCGAGGAAAAGATACGGCTACCGATGTTCTTTCGTTTTCCCAAATGGAAGGTGAAGAATTTGGGTTTGAAAACCATTTTTTGGGAGATATTGTAATTGCTGTTCCTTATGTTACCGAACAGGCAAAAAGGCTCGGTCACAGTGTGTTTGAAGAAGTACGTTATTTGATATTGCACGGAATATTACATTTAATGGGTTATGATCATAATGAAGATGAAGATTGTGAGATGAGTCATTTAGAAAAAAATATCTATAAAAAATTAACAGGAGAAACAGTTGAGTAATTTATTCTCCAATTTGTTTAATAATAAGAATTTATCAGAAATTAAAGAAAAATTTAGCGATGAATTGCATATTATAAACAGTGAAGATAAAAACGGTGACGAAGAGCTTTATGCAATGATGCTTAATATTCTTCGGTTACGTAAAGTAGAAGCAAAAGAAATAATGATTCCCAGAGTGGATTTGCATTGGGTTGATATTAATACATCGATAGAAGATGCCGCAGCAAAGATTGTCAGTTGCGGAGAATCAAGAATTCCGGTGTTTGATGAAAAACACGAAAATATTGTGGGAATCGTTCATGCAAAAGCTTTATTACGAGTATTGAGCCAGAATTCTAAAGAGTCTTTGGCAGATATTTTGTTGTCTCCTTATTTTGTGCCGGAAATAAAATCAGCTGATGAACTTTTGGTCGAAATGCGTCAAAATAAAGTGCATTTGGCAGTTATAATCGACGAATACGGCGGTGTTTCGGGAATTATATTATTGGATGATATTATTGAACGTATTGTTGGTAATATTCAAGATGAATTCAATAAAGATGCAGAAGATTTAATACAAATAAGCGAAAAAGAATTCATCGCAAACGGTCGCATTGCGATAACTGATTTAAATGAAATTACGGGATTGTCAATTTCAGCTCCGGATGTTGATACTTTGGGCGGATTGATTTTTACTTTGCTCGGTAGGGTTCCCAAAGACCGTGAGACAATTGAGTATGGGATTTATTTATTTACAATCGAAGCTATTTCTGGTAGAAAGATTAAAAAAGTCAGAATAGTGATAAAAGAGAATGAGTATGAGAAAACAGAAGATTAGTTTAGTTTTTGTATTTTTATTTGTTCTTTCGTTGCCGGTTTTTTCAGAAACGGCAGTGTCATATTATCAAAAAGCAAAAGAGGCTTTTGAGATTAGAGAGGCATACGAAGAAGCTATAGATTCTCTTCGATTGGCACTCGAAAAAAATCCTAAGTATCTTGAAGCGTTAAAACTTTTAGCAGAAGTTTATTATGAATCAGGTAATTATGAATATGCTTATACGAATATAAATAAAGCATTAATTTTTGCTCCGAATCGTTCCGATTTAGTGCTTTTTTCTGCAGATATTGAAACAAAATTGAAAATGTTTGATTTGGCACAGGCAAAATATGAAAAGATTATAAATGAAGATCCGTTGAATATGGTGGCATTTAACGGATTGGCAAATCTTTATCTTGAGACAGACAGAAAGATTCAAGCCAGAAATACATTGCAAGATATTCTTAAAGCTGATCCTAATAATTGTAAGGCACTTTTGAAGTTAGCTTTGTATTACGAAAACGAAGATAAAAGCAAGGCTGCCGAATGTTACAGAAAAAACATTCAATATAATTCATTAGAAGATAAAGTTTATTATGCTTATTCATTGTTTTTATTTAACCAAGGCAAGATTAGAGAAGCTGTAGAACAGATAAAAACAGCAATTGATATAAAAAATAAAGAATCTTACCAAACGATGTTGGGAAAATATTATTTGTATTTAAATCAACCGGATGAAGCTTTAAAAACTTTTGCCAAGTTGTCTACCGATGAATCTCTTAATTTTTATTATTTAAGCCATGCATATTCAATGATTGGTGATAGTAAAAAAGCCGCACAAAGCTTGATGAAATGTTTGGGTATTACATCGGAAGATGAATTTGCAGCGATATTTTTAGATATGACATTGCAAGAGTTTTTGCCGGTATCCGATAAATTGCGAAAACAACGTTCTAATTTTTATTACCAAACAGCTATGGAAAATAAAAAGACTTCTTTTTATGATAAATACCTTTATTCATTACGTCGAGCTATAATGCTTAATCCGTACAATATTGAAGCAAGACTTGAGCTTGTAGAATATTACTCCAGCAATAATTATCCGGAACGAAGTTTGCGAGAACTTACTTTAGCCGGAGATTTCTCCGATTCTAAGGAAATTAAAGACAGAATTACGATGGAAAGTAGAAATGCTTCATTTCGATTGGGAAAAGAATGGAAAATTAATCAATATAATGTAGAAAATGAGGTTTGTTTTATTCCGTTATTTATCAATCAAGAAATTTCAAACTCTCATTATAAAGCAGAAGAAATGTACGCATTATATTTAAAAGAATTAAGTTGCGATAAATATATCTATGAAATAGTTCCTTATACAGACAAAAACTATTCAGTTGCGGAAAAAATGGAAATAACTAAAAAATTACCAAATTTTACGCCTTATTTTGTCGATTTGATTTTATCAGAAGAAGATATTTCAATCGGAGCAACTTTAATTTTGAAGAATGCGATGAACGGAGAAAAAATTAAAGAATTTCGTACATACCAAACAGGTAATGACAGGGTAATTTCGACAGCTTCTTCATTGCTGGCACAGATGGATTCTGTAATTCCGTTTAGAGCTTCATTATTAAAAATTTCCGATGACAGAGCTGTAATTAACGCAGGTCGTCGTTCTGGAGTAAAGCTGAAAGATTCATATTATATCATAAAGAATCAGAAATATCCGCTTCAGATGGGAACAGTGAAGTATTTGGTAGATAAGAACAGTATAAAAGGAAACGCAATAGTTGTAAAAGTAGATGAAAATATTGCAGAAATAAAATTTAAAGATAATGATTTTTTCCGTGATATTGATATCGGTGATTTTGTAATTCTTTATTGATATTAGACTGATTGTCTTAATTCAAAATTCAGAATATTCTTTTCTGTTCTGGTCTTTCTTTTTTACCTAATCAGAAAGTTCAGAGCAGTTTTTTTATTTTTTGCATTTATAAAGGAGATAGAAAATGAGTAATGTAAAATACGTTTTTGTTTCAGGAGGAGTTTGTTCATCTCTAGGTAAAGGGATTGCAGCATCATCTATCGGGACTTTGCTGGAGTCAAGAGGATATAAAATTCAAATGGTCAAAGTTGACCCATACATAAATATTGATGCCGGTACTATGAGTCCATTTCAACATGGTGAAGTTTATGTAACGGATGACGGTGCAGAAACTGATTTAGACTTAGGAAACTATGAACGTTTTACTAATGCTTCTATTTCTAAAAGAAATTCAGTTACTACAGGACAAGTTTATCAAGAAGTAATAGAACGTGAAAGACGCGGTGATTATTTAGGAAAATGTGTTCAGGTAATTCCTCATATAACTGATGAAATAAAACGTCGTATTATGGCTTTTTCTAAAGATTCAGATGTAGATGTGATTATTACCGAAATTGGGGGAACTGTAGGTGATATAGAGTCTGTTCCTTTTATAGAAGCTGCACGTCAGTTTATTTTTGATGTCGGTCGTGAAAATGTTGTTTTTGTTCATTTGACATTAATTCCTGAATTGTCTGCTGCCGGAGAATTAAAAACAAAACCTACTCAACATTCAGTTCAACGTTTGATGGAATACGGAATCTTACCTGATATTCTTCTTTGTAGAATGAATCAACCAATGCCGGACGATATGCGACATAAACTTTCTTTGTTTACTAATGTGCCGGTAGACTGTGTTATTCCGGCTATCAGCATGAAAGCAAAAGCTTCTATTTATGAAATTCCTTTGGCTTATGAAAAACAAGGATTAACTAAAGCTTTGTTGAAGAAATTAGGGTTCCCATATAAAGAAGGAAAACTTGATAAGTGGCATAAACTTTCTGAAGTTATTAATAATCCTAAAGCAGAAGCTAAAATTGCGGTTATCGGAAAATATATAAAATTGCAAGATTCTTATAAATCAATTTATGAAGCTTTACATCATGCGGCATTTTATAATTGTGCAAATATAGAATTAGTAAAAATAGACAGTGAAACATTAACTGCAGAAAATATTGAAGAAAAATTGCAGGGTGTTGACGGTATTTTAATTCCCGGTGGTTTCGGTGAACGTGGTATAGACGGAAAAATTGCAGCTGCAAAGTATGCAAGAGAACATAAAATTCCTTACTTCGGTATTTGTTTGGGTATGCAAATTATGGTAATCGAATATGCTCGCAGTGTATTAGGTTGGGAGGATGCGAATTCTAAAGAGTTTGATCCGGATTCTTCACATCCTGTTGTTGCGTTATTGGAAGATCAGCAATATATTGATGCCAAAGGCGGTACAATGCGTTTAGGTGCTTACCGTGGAAAAATAGTTCCGAATACATTACTTCATAAAGCTTACGGTTCATTAGAATTAAGTGAACGTCATCGTCACAGATATGAATTTAACAATTGCTACCGTGAAGATTTAGAGAAAAATGGTTTGAAAATCGCATGTACTACAATGGACGGTCAATTGGTAGAATCTGTAGAATGGTCAGATCATCCGTTCGGAGTCGGAGTTCAATATCATCCGGAATTTAAGTCTAATCCGTTTGAAGCACATCCGATATTCAGAGATTTTGCAAAAGCTGTTTTGGAGAATAAAAAAGCGTAATGAAAAAAAGTAATTTTGCTGTAGTTTTTATATTCACTTTATTTTGTTTCTTTTCGTGTTCTATGGAAAAATCCGACGCTGATATGGGGCGTGTAGAATTACCGGATATGCTGCAGCAAAATTATAAACACAATATTTATAAGAATAAACGAGTTTATCTTGAGGCGGAAATAGGTCTTGCAAAAAGTTTTGAGAAAAAAAATCAAATTGTTTGTGAAGATGTTTATGCTCAGATTACCAATACTAAAAATGAGTTGACCATGAAGATAAATTCTGATAATGCAATAATTGATAATGCAGTAGATGAATTTTTATTTCAAAATAATGTTGTGATTAATAAACTGGATCAAGGGATTACTCTTTATACTGATGAATTGATATTAAATTATAATCAGAATCTGCTAACAAGTGAGGGAAAGATTCGTATTCTTAAAGCGGATGGTTCAGAACTTTTGGCAGATTCTATGAAAACTGATTTGAATTCTCAAACTACGGAATTTTCAAAGATTGATATGGATTATTTTTACGAGGAAGAGAAAGAAGAGTGAAAAAGTGTTTTATTATTCTTTGTTTTTTTATTACCGTTTTCGCTTATTCTGCACCTCAAAAAAATAAAAAAGTGATTACTTTCAAAGCTGATATTGCGTCATATCAAGAGGTAAAGGCTAAAAATGTTTTTAAAGGACAAGGCAATGCTTATCTTGAAATTGATGATTACAAAATTTATTGCGAAGAAATAGAAATCCATTTTTTTAAAGACAATAAAGGTGAAGATCAAATAGAAAAAGCTTTGTTTAATAAAACAATTCGTATTTTTAATGATGAAGAACAAGTTCAAATCGGTGGAGAAGAAGCGGAATATTATCGAGAAGAAAAAAAGTTTGTAATCCGTAATAATGCATTTTATACAGATGCAAAAGATGAAGTCGCAGTTTTCGGCGATACAATTTATAATTATGATGAAGAAAAGGTTACGATAATTCAAGGGAATTCCAGAATCTACCAGAAAGATATTTTTGCAAAAGGTGCGTTTGTAAAATACACAAAAAGCGATAAGCAAATGTCAATCAGCGGATTCCCTACAGTACGTAATCAAGGCTCTGAATATAGTGCAAGAAAAATCATTGTTGATGTTGAGAATAATACTTTTATATTACAAGGGGATTTGAGTGCCGAAATCCTCAATACCGATGATTCAAAATAATCATTTCTGAAATTTTATATATCTGTCTTTTTTTAAAATAACTTATGAGATTATTTACCAAATAATAATAGAAAAGTGCTATAACGTATCGTAATTTTTTGTGATAACAACACGGAGGAATTTAATGAATAAATTTAGAAGTAGTGCAACGACAGAAGGTCGAACGAGAGCCGGAGCGAGAGCTTTATGGCGTGCAAACGGTGTAAAAGAAGAAGATTTAGGTAAAAAACCGATTATTGCTATCGTTAATTCATTTACGCAATTTGTACCCGGACATGTTCATTTGAGAGAAGTCGGTAAACAAGTAAAAGAATTTATTGAAGCTAACGGCGGAATCGGTATTGAATTTAATACTATTGCTATAGATGACGGAATTGCAATGGGACATGACGGAATGCTTTATTCTTTACCGTCACGTGATTTGATTGCTGACAGTGTAGAATATATGGTAAATGCCCACGCTGCAGATGCAATGATTTGTATCCCGAATTGTGACAAGATTGTACCGGGAATGATGATGGCGTCTATGAGATTAAACATTCCGACAATCTTTGTTTCCGGAGGTCCTATGGAAGCCGGACTTTATAAAGGTGAAAAATACGATTTGATTGACGTAATGAAAGTCGGCGGTGATGATGTAACTTCAGATGAAGATTTATTGGAAATTGAAAGAGCCGGATGTCCTACATGCGGAAGCTGCAGCGGAATGTTCACGGCTAATTCAATGAATTGTCTTTCTGAAGTATTGGGAATGGGATTACCGGGAAACGGTACTGTTTTGGCGACACATACTCAACGTAAAGATTTATATGAAAAAGCAAGTCGCAGAATTGTAGAAATGGCAAAAGAATATTACTTAGAAGGTAACGAGAAAATTTTACCTCGCTCAATTGTGACTATGGACGCTTGTGAAAATGCAATGTCACTTGATATTGCAATGGGAGCTTCTACTAATACTGTATTGCATTTATTAGCGATTGCCCGGGAAGCCGGTCTTGCTTTCAAAATGGCAGATATTGACAGATTGAGCCGTAAAGTACCGTTTATTTGTAAAGTTGCACCTAATACAAAAGTTTATCATATTCAAGATGTAAATCGTGCCGGCGGTATTATGGCAATTTTGGGCGAGTTGAAACGAGCAGGATTGCTTCATTGTGATACCGTGACTGTAGAAGGAAAAACTTTAGGACAAGTAATCGATGAAAACGATATTCGCGGCGGCAAAGCAACAGAAGAAGCTATAGAACGTTGTCATGCGGCTCCTGGCGGATGCAGAAATATAAAAGCTTATTCTCAGAGCAATCGCTATGAAGAATTAGATTTAGACCGAGAAAACGGATGTATTCGCAGTGTAGAACATGCTTATTCTAAAGACGGCGGAATTGCTGTACTTTTCGGAAATATTGCAGAAAATGGTTGTATTGTAAAAACAGCCGGCGTAGATGAGTCTATTTTAAAATTTACCGGGAAAGTAAAAGTTTATGACTCTCAGGAACAAGCATCAGATGCGATACTTGGTAATAAAATCGAAAAAGGTGATATCGTTATCATTCGTTATGAAGGTCCTAAAGGCGGTCCGGGAATGCAAGAAATGCTTTATCCGACAACATATTTGAAATCAAAAAAATTAGATAAAGATTGTGCGTTATTGACTGACGGAAGATTTTCCGGCGGAACATCCGGTTTGAGTATCGGTCATGTGTCTCCAGAAGCTGCTGACGGCGGACTTATAGGACTTGTTCAAGATGGTGATGTTATCGAAATTAACATTCCTGCACGTTCTATCGAACTAAAAGTTGCTGATGATGAATTGGCAAAACGTAAAGCCGAACTTGAAAAGAACGGCGGTTTTAAACCAAACCGAGAACGTAATGTTTCAAATGCGTTAAAATTGTACGGTTATTTTGCGACAAGTGCAGATAAAGGTGCAGTAAGAGATTGGAGTAAAGTTCAATAGCCTTTGGGTTTATAAATAAAAAAAACTCGATGTAATGAAAAAAATCATACATCGAGTTTTTTTTATGTTTTAATAACTTTTTATATTTTAATTTGTTCTTCCTCCTAAGGAAAGAGAATACCCCATAGAGAAGATATGCTCTGTTCCGATAATTTCCCAGTCATCAGAAAATATGTTTTTAGAAAGTTCTCCGGTAAATGCGGAATATGTATTGACAGCGTATCGTACAAAGAATTCATGATGAACGATGACTTTATGTTTTGCATTTTCTATACCGTATAGAAATTCGAAAGATAAATTAGGGAATGAACGACGTGTTTGGGCTAGACCTACATTGCCGGAATGATTGATTTCAAACAGACTGTATTCCAAACGAGTAGGGAAACCGAAATAGTGAGTGACCGGTTTGTTTATGTCTTTTTTTGCGATGTCAAATAATGGCGTAACTTCAAAAGTGATCTTTGTAGAGTATGCAGCTGACATTGGTGTTATGTGATAATAGTTAAAAGCTGGTTCGATTACAAATTCTAAACCCGCTTTTGTCAATAATGAGCCGCTACATTTTGTTGCGTTAAAAAGTTTTAATTTCACTCCGGTTTCTGCATAGATTTCAAAATTAGGAATGAAAAAAATTAAATAAAAAAAGTATGGACAAAAATAATATCTGTTTGAGATTCCGCCCTGAAATTGATATTCTACCCATTCGTTTATTCCTGCACGTAAATTAAAAGCCGACGTAATAGTACCGCCTAATGAAAAAGAAACTGCTGATGATAGTGGAAGAGAATAAAGGGCTCTAAAAAAATCTTCATTATCAAGTGGATTATCAATAAACAAGGAAATATCGGAAGATTCTTTTATAGCAAAAGAGAAATCCATCTCTTTATGTCCGAGTAATTTTGCAGATTGCATATTTGGATTTGCGAACAGAGAAAAGGGTAATACCAATAATAAAATCAATGTAATGTGATATTTTTTCATAGTTTAATCTCCTTTGTTGTAAAGTCGTCTTTGCTGATTCTTATCATGTTGTCTTTGTCGTTTTTCAGCCAATATGCTCCGTTTTGTTCTTCTATCCAGTTACTATCAATTTTTATTTTGTTGTCTTTATTGATTTTTTCATTCGCTTCAGACCATACGCCGTTTTCTTTTTTGAATGTGCTGACGTATAAATAATCGTTTCTGTCACATTCAAAGAAAGTGATTTGTGTGTCGCTGTTTTTAAATAATGCGAGAGAACTTCGGTTCATTTTGGTATTTGCTACCGTAACAGAATAAAAATCTCCGTTTTCATCGATAGCGATTTCTTTTAATTGACATACCTTAATTATTGTATTGATGTCTTCATTAGATATTTCTTGAGTATCAGAAAATTTATAAAAATTAGTTTTGTCAAAGAAAGATTCATAATATGAGTAGTCATCTTCGGATGAGATGCTGTAAACTTTTTTAGCATTTTTGCAAGAATAAATAGAGCTATAGTCTACATAATAATACTCTCCATTTAACTCAAAATAACTATTGTAATCATAAGGTTTGATATTTGTCTTTTCGTATGAATTGTTTTTTGGATCATAGATAAAAATAGATGATTCATCGCCGCAATCTATTAAAACTGTATTATCGAAAAAACTTTTGATATTGGTTGCATAATTATGATTGCATTTCAGAGGTATATTTTTTCCGGAGTCTTTTTTTACGTGATAATATTTATTATTTGAAGAAAAATAGACTTCATTATCAATGATGGATGTATTTACAGAACCTGCAGTAATGCAATTGTAATTGTCAGTTTTGAGTGTCCACTCTTTCGTGATTTTTTCAGTTTTTGTATTGAAAAACAGAATTTTATCGTTGTCGTAGTAATCGTAATAGTCATCATAGCTTTCACAATTGTCATAAAAAACCAGAACATTTTCAGAATCTTCTACTGCCGAGAAACTCGGTAAACTGGTGTCGTCTATTACGGTACAGCCGAACAGGTAAAATGTCAAACTTACAAGTATTGATATTTTTGTAAAACACTTTTGTTTTTTCATTTATTTCTCCTTTACTAAGTAAAAATATTTTTACCGGAGTTTAGCTGAAAGAATAGCAATTTGCAATGAAAAAAAGTTCCCAAAAACTTCCCAAAATGGCTTTTTTTTCATACCTTTTCGGGTATTTTGAGTACTTATTCTATTTGAGAATTGTTTTTTTACGTAAGATTAATTATTGGTATTTGAAATAAAATGTAAATAAATCAACTTTTGTCTTTGAAATTCTCTAAAACTAAAGCTTGCAATTTTTTATTATTTTCCAATGTTTTTTTTAATTCGGATATGTTTTTGACATTGAGTTGACGGTAAATAGAAGTTAAATAATTACTGATAGTTTTTTCACTCAGCCCTATTTTATTTTCTAATTGTTTGCGTAAAATATTTGGATTATCAATAAAACCTTTTAATATCAACAATTCACTTCTACTGAAATCATAAGTTTTTGAATCATCAAAATTGTAAGCTACATCATCTTGTTTCTTGTTGTAATTATTTAAAAAACGAATTGCTGTTTTGCACAGGAAAAATTCATAACCGAAGAAATAAATAATTACACCGATAAAAAAATATTGAACATATGGCAGATTTAATGAATAGAAAACGGAAATCCCTAAAAACATTATGACCATAAAATATGTAGACAAAATGAGAATTCTTTTTTCAATTTCTTCTTCTTTCAATTTCTTGAAAAAACGAATCGGAATGTAAGCAAGAAATAATGCTGTAAACAAAGAAAAACAACCATAAAAAAAACGACTTTTCCCGGTAATGCAAAAAATTAAAATGCCTGCTATCAAAATCAAAGCATTTAATACAAGAAAGATGTTTTTGGAATGTGAATAATTTTTGTTGTTGAATAAAACGGCAAAGTAGATAATTACCATCGCAGCCGAGAAAGATATACATAAAATCGAAGCTAAGTTTTGTATAAACGATAGCGGAATTACGGCTGAATCTTTTTGTAACAATGCAATAAAAGCGTAAGCTATGAACAAAAATTGCATAGGTAATTCTTTGTAACGCTTGAAAATAAAAGATGGAATTAACTGTATAAAAGTAAAAAAGATTAATATTGTAATTATTACAGTTGCCACTTTATGTCCTTAAAATTATTAATCATAAATTGTAGAAGTTTTTGCAATGACAAACGGCGTCATTTTTACTGCGATTGCCCCTTCTTTTATCCAGACAATTTTCATTGATACCGAACCTTTATTTTTAGTGGAGATTGTTGGCAATTCTTCTATATATATGATGTCGCTTTTATTAAATTCTATAAATTCCGTGTGGTCGCTGAGCGGATTGAGAACAAGTATAAACTTGTCTTCTTCATAAGGGTGACGTCCTGGACTGCCGGTAAAAGCAATCGCCTTTACATCCGATTGTGGTGCATTTTTGTATTTTTCAATAGATAAAAAATCATCTTTAATCATTATTTCAGTACTTTTCATGGTCATGACTCCTTAAAATTTAGAAATGAAATAAAAGATACCTTTAGATTCATTCTTGGTCAAGTCGTTTGTTTTTTTCTTAGAATAAAATATACAAAATGATGCGGACTTGCATTCGGTATTTAACTACGTTAAATACTTCGTTTCACTTGATGTTTTCTTGCGAAAACATTTCATTCGTTCTACGAACTCATCACTGTTCGTTCACGTTGTGAACTCACCGTGACTTGTCCGCAGAACCGATTAAAACCAGAATGGTTTTATAAAGTTTTAGCCTTACGCAGAGCAATTCCCCAAGGATAAGAAAATTATCGATTGCGATTTCTTTATTTACTCACTGATTTTCTTGATACAAGTCATATTGTCTCGGTCATTTACCGGGAAAACTTCTATTTCAAATTTATTATGAGGTAGATTCAATTCTATTTCTGGCAATGACGGAGCGTAAAGCCATCGCCCGCCGATTTTTAATGATTCTAAAATCTTCATGTATGCTTGATAAAAAAGTTTTTCTGTTCCGTCATTTCGACACAATGCGGCTCGGAAGTGTGATGAAAATGATAAGTTGCTTGTTATAGTTTGCCAACGTTGTATTCCGTAATTAAACTCGAACCAATCAGATTTACGTAGATATTTTCGATTTTCTTGCATCCTGTCAAATCCATAAGCTATAGTGCCGAGTTTTCGCAAATATTTGACTAAAAAAGCATGTTCGCCGCAACCGATATCAAGCAGTGGCGATATTTCATCGATTGTGCAATTTTGCAAATGAAAAAGTTTTAATTGAAATTGAGCTGAATATTCATCACAAACAACTGCGGTTAAACGCTCTTTTTCCTTTTGACAGACTTTTGAATAAAAAGGATTTGTCCTTTTTAAGAAAAGTCGCAACCGTTTATAGTGTGATTTTTCAATTTTTATGATTGCATTAATAGTTTCATTTTTTTCTGTAAGCGGAAATTTTTCTAATTGATTAAAAAGATGATTGTAGATATTACGCAAGTTTTTTCGAGAACCGGCGGAAAACTCAAGATATTGATTTGCCGCAAATTGCTGACGAAGAAAATGTTCTGCACAAAATAAAATAGCTTGCCTTTTTCTTGCTCCGGAGATCGGATTTGTAGTTAAAAAATCACGCAATTCAGGTGTAAATCTGAGTAATGTATTATTCTTATAGAAATAATTAGCCAAATATTCTGCTGCGAATTGTTTTTCCCAAAGTTTTAACATTGCTAATTTTTATTACGACTGGATACAGAATTCCATTGTGAAAAATCTACAGATACACGAGAGTTTGGCGGTAATGATGAAATAATCCAACAGTTTCCCCCGATAGTTGAACCCGCACCGATTACAGTGTCACCACCGAGAATTGTAGCTCCAGCATAGATAGTAACATTGTCTTCGATTTTTGGATGTCGTTTTTTTCCTTTTATAATAGCACCCTGATTGTCACGCGGAAAACTTAAAGCTCCCAATGTTACACCTTGGTAAAGTTTTACGTTGTTGCCGATTTCACAAGTTTCACCGATTACAACACCTGTTCCGTGGTCGATAAAGAAATTTTCACCGATTGTAGCACCGGGATGAATATCAATTCCTGTTCGCATATGAGAATATTCAGACATCATTCTAGGAATATAACGAACGCCGGCTTGGTACAAAATATGTGCTACTCGGTGTACGGTAACGGCAAAGATTGACGGGTAACTTAGAATTACTTCGCTGTAATCTCCGGCAGCCGGGTCGCCTGCAAATGCAGCAAGGACATCTTTTGCTACCATTTCACGAATATTTTCCAATTTATTAATAAGCATCATTGTCAATTGTACAGCTTTGTCTTCGTTTTTATTCATGCACAAATCTGAACATTGTTCGCAACATTTGTTTTCGAATTGTTGACCAAGTATTATTGTTTTGCGGATTTCGACAGTTAGTTTTTCATAAATAGAATTTATTTTACTGTTTATAAAGTTTTTAAGATTTAAATCATTGATTTCTTTTGTAGTGTAATATCCCGGGAAAATAATATCGAGTATATCCCAAAGAATTGAAATTATCATTTCACTGGACGGTAACGGATATTTGTTTATGTGGTCAGTCAACGGATTGCCCGGTTTTGTATCAACAAGCCGTTCCAATACAATATCCATTTCTTTACGAATGCTTTTATAGTCCATATTTTTCTCCGAAAGTCATAATCAAACTTGATTCTTATAACACAAAAAATATTGTTTTCAATAGATTTTAATAATGCTAACTTACAATTACTTGAGAAAGAAAATTAAATCATATATATATTGCAGCAAAGGATTTAAGCGATGAAAAATTTTAAATTGTTAGTTGTATTTTCGGTTTCATTGTTAGTTGGTTTCAGTGTGTTATATCTTTTAGATTCTGAAAAAAACAGTGAAAAAATCACAGGGAAAACAGAGAATAAAATAGAAATGAAAGATGTTCTCCCGGTTACTTCCGGTCAATCAACATTAACTCCGAGTGAGTTGAAAACTATCGAATTGTATGAAAAAGCCAGTCCGGCAGTTGTCTATATAACTTCTTATAAAACAGAATATGTAAGTTATTTTTTTGACATTTATCCGCAAACCAGTGAAGGGCAAGGGTCGGGCGTAATAATCGATGCAAAAAATGGTTATATCGTGACAAACTATCATGTCGTAGGAAAAGCTGACCGTTTGACCGTAACTCTAAATCAAGAAGAGGCAGACTGGGAAGCGACCATTGTAGGCGTAGATCCGGAAAATGATTTAGCTGTAATAAAAATAAAAGATCCTCCGGCGAATCTTACATCCATAAAAATGGGAACATCGGAAACTTTAAGAATCGGACAGTCGGTTTATGCAATCGGAAATCCGTTTGGATTTGATCATACTTTGACATCAGGAATAATCTCTGCGTTAAACAGAAATATAAAAAGTTCTAATGGCGTTTTGATGGAAGGTACTATTCAGACTGACGCATCGATTAATCCGGGGAATTCAGGCGGTCCGTTGCTTGATTCTTCTGGAAATCTTATCGGTATTAATACAATGATTGTAAGTCCGTCATCCGGTAGTGTAGGTATAGGCTTTGCAATTCCGGTTGATAAGGTAAAAGAAGTTGTTCCGCAACTTGTGGAATACGGGTATGTAAAACGTGGATGGATTGATGCCACATTTTTACCGGTCAACAGACGTTTGTCTCGGGCGTTGAATTTAGGTACAGATACCGGTTTGATGATTATGCAAGTGGCACAAAATGGTGAAGCATATAAAGCCGGACTTCGAGGCGGTAATCAAAAAGCTATGTATGGAAACAGGGTAGTGATGATTGGCGGAGAAGTAATTACGGCAATAAATGATGTGAAGATTACAGATTATAACTCTCTCGTAAATGTTTTGAAAAATTCAAAAGTCGGCGAAACAGTAAAGGTTACTTATGTTTATAAGCGAAGAATTTATGAAACTAATGCCAAATTGATTGATAAGCGACTTTTTACAGATAGATAATTTTTAAAGGAAAGAAAAATAATGAAAAAGTTTACTTCGTATTCGTGGATTTCTTCCGCCGGTGCGTTAAATGAATTGCTTGATAAATGGAAAGAAAATAATATTACATCGATAGCTGTAGATTTTGAGGGAGAATTTAATCTTCATATTTACGGTGAACATTTGTGTTTAGTGCAAATTTTTGACGGAAAAGATTTTTATTTAATAGATCCGTTTTGTGTTTCGGCGGAAGAATTAAAGCTGTTATTTGAAAATCCTGAATTGGAAAAAATATGGTTTGCTTGTTCTTCAGATGCAAATCTTTTGTGGAAAAAATATCAGATTCGACTTGCTGGTGTTTACGACTTGGCGATAGAACAGAAAATCTTAGGTTTGACCGGGAACTTATTGGCTCTTGAGTCAATGTTTAATCTTAATAATCCTGAAGAGGCTAATAAAAAGAAAAATCAAAAATCAAATTGGTTGATTCGTCCGCTTCCGGAAGAGCAAATTGAATATGCACTTTCTGATGTTGCGTATCTTTTTGAAATTAAAAAGAATCTCGATAAAATGGCAACAGAAACCGGGAAAATGAAGGAAGTAGTTGCTGCGATGAAAAATGCAGTTAATATAAAAACAGAATATGTTCCGGGATATACAAAATTACCCGGGTATCGCAGAATGAAAAACGATCAGAGGATTCGAGTTAAACATTTATTTTTTGCAAGAGAAAAGCTTGCTGAAGAATTTAATAAACCGCCGTTTCAAATATTGGACAAACGTATTCTCAGTGATTTGTCCGGAAAATCTTTTATGACGGAAAGTATGCTTTATAAATTGATAAATAATAGAAATTTCTCAATTAAAAAGAAATTGATTCATTTATTATTGGAAGCACAACAAAAAGCAACAGCAGAAATAGAGAGTGAAAAATGAAGTTTACTTTTTTTATTTTTATAATTTTACTCAGTGTTTTTTCTTGTGAACGAAAAGTTAAAGGCGATGCCGACGCAACGGATTATGATGATCTTGTTTATACTGATAGTTTTTCGCCTGCCAGTTTTGAAGCTCCGTTATCACGTAAAGTTATCAGAATGCAAGATGTTGACATCGGTTTTCTTATAGATTCGGAATCAGGAAATCCGATACGTCGCAGTTTATACTTGTGTGTTGAAAATTTTTGTAAGGCAATTGCAGGAAACGGAGATTTGGAAGATTGTTTTCTTCCGTCAACATACAATTCTTTTTATTTAAGATACGGCAAGCCGCAATTGGAAAAACGTTATCGTTTGCGTGTAGGTGTGCCGGATAATGAGAGTGCCGGCGTGCTTTGGATTTCTTATAAATTAATAGTTAAAGGAAATTCTTATGTCGGAAAATTGCAGTTATCTAAAAAAGAAGAAAGTTATATAATCAGTGATTTTGAATATCAAGGCTTAGATGATTTATTTTTAGCAAAAGAAAAGGAGGAATAGAAATGAAAAGATTTTTAAGCATGATGTTAATTTGTTTTGTGGCAATGTCGGGATTTGCAGAAAATGATGTTAAAGGTGCATTTAAGAAATTAGGAAATACGGTTAAAGGGGCTTTAAAAGATACCGGAGATGCAATTAAAGATTTCTATCATGAGATGAAGCCTTTATTTGACAAAACAGTTAAGGATTTTAATAAGGAAGTTATGCCTTTAGTAAAAAAGAAAAGTAAGGATCTGGAAAAAAGCTTGAAAAAGGCAAAGAAAGAAGATTTACCTAAGATTCAAAAACAATTGCAGATAATGATAAAGCGATTAAATGAAGTTCTGGCAGATAATCCGGACGAAAAAACACGACGTGAAATTGATAAGAGTCTAAAAAAACTTGATAAATTGAATAATCAAGTTTCAAATGAAATAAAAGAGATTTAATAAAAGTTGATAATAACAGCTCCCTTTGATTGAGTTTATCTAGTCGGGGAGTTTTTTTATGTCAAAAGAACGATTAACAAAAAAAATAACACAGGTAAAACTGTAAAGTAATACCTGTGTTATTTTATGTTTTTTAAACAGTCAAAGACTGAAAGTTGTTATTTATACAACTCAACCAATCTCTGTAAGTGTTCAAATCTTGCTTTTGCAGCTTCTTCGTTTGCTTTGAAAAGTTTTTCAGCTCTTTCAGGGAACTTACGAGTAAGTGCAGAATAACGAGTTTCATTAGCAAGGAATGCTTGGTAAGTACCGTCACCTTCTTTTGAAGTAAGAGTAAACGGATTTTTACCTTCAGCTTTAAGAGCAGGATTGAAACTGAATAAGTTCCAGTAACCTGATTTTACTGCAGCTTTCATTTCATCTTGGCAGTGGTTCATTCCACCTTTTACACCGTGAAGTTCACATGGTGCATAACCAATGATTAATGATGGACCGTTGTAAGCTTCAGCTTCTGCAATAGCTTTTACTGCTTGTGCAGGATTTGCACCTAAAGCAATTTGTGCTACGTATACATAACCGTAACTCATAGCGATTTCTGCAAGTGATTTTTTACCGATGTCTTTACCTGAAGCTGCAAACTGACAGATTTCTCCGATGTTAGAAGCTTTAGAAGCCTGTCCACCAGTATTTGAGTACATTTCAGTATCGAATACCATTACGTTTACATTTTCACCGCTTGCAAGAACGTGGTCAAGACCGCCGAATCCGATATCGTAAGCCCAACCGTCTCCACCCATAATCCATACAGATTTCTTAGACAAGTAAGCTTTCTTTTCAAGGATTTCTTTAACACAGTCACAATCAACTTTTTCAAGTTCTGCAATAAGAGCGTTTGTAGGTTCAACGTTACCTTTTGTAGAATCTTTAGTTTCAAGATATTTTGCGATAGCAGCTTTTAATGAATCAGAAGCTTTATCTCCGGCAGCAATTTCTTCAAGTTTTTTGATTAAGCTGTCACGGATAAATTTTTGTCCTAAGTACATTCCGAGACCGTGTTCTGCATTATCTTCAAATAATGAGTTAGCCCAAGCTGGACCTTTCTTAGTATCTTTATTTACTGTATATGGACAAGTTGCTGCAGGACCACCCCAGATAGAAGAACATCCTGTTGCATTAGAAATGTACATTTGTTCTCCAAACAATTGAGTAATCAAACGAGCATAAGAAGTTTCTGCACATCCGGCACATGAACCAGAGAATTCCAATAACGGTTGGTTGTATTGAGAACCGATAGGAGTTGCATCAGTAAATACAGGTTTGATTTCTTTTTTGCCGACATTAGCAACCAAGTAATCGAATACCGGTTGTTCAGCAGATTGAGTTTCTTGTGGTACCATTTTAAGAGCACCCTTGCTTGCTGCAGGACATACAGTCACACATTCTCCACAACCCATACAATCTAACGGAGATACACTCATTGTGTATTTCATTCCGGCTTCAGTAGCGTGTTTAGAATCAGCAAGTTTAATATTTGCAGGAGCTGCTTTAACTTCAGCTTCGTTTAAGATAAACGGACGAATTGTTGCGTGAGAACATACAAATGCACAACTGTTACATTGAGCACAAGTTGCAGGATCCCAAACTGGTACCATAACTGCAGTTCCACGTTTTTCGTAAGCAGAAGCTCCGATTTCGAATTGACCGTCAGCACAATCTTTGAATGCAGAAACAGGTAAGTTGTCTCCTTCCATAAGTGCAATCGGATTCATCAAGTTTTCAACCATTGATACAACTTTTGGATCTCCGGCAAGTTTTGCTTTAGGAGCATCTGCAGCTGGATTTTTCCAAGATTCTGGAATTTCTACTTTATGTAAGATTTCAACACCGGCATCGATAGCGTTGTAGTTCATTTGAACAACATCGTCACCTTTTTTAGCGTAAGATTTTTTAGCCGCTTGTTTCATCAAGTCGATAGCTTCATCGATAGGCATAACGTCTGCAAGTTTGAAGAATGCAGATTGAAGAATAGTATTTGTACGTTTACCCATACCGATTTCAATAGCTTTATCAATAGCATTGATTGTATATACTTGAATATTGTTATCTGCAATATATTTTTTAGATTCTGCAGGCATGTGTTTATCAAGTTCTTCGTCAGACCATTGACAGTTAATCATGAAGATTCCGTTAGGTTTTACATCTTGAACCATTTTGTAACCCTTAACAACATATGAAGGGCTGTGACATGCAACAAAGTCAGCTTGGTTGATGTAATAAGGGCTTCTGATAGGATTGTCACCGAATCTAAGGTGAGAAATAGTAATACCACCAGTTTTTTTAGAATCATATTGGAAGTAAGCTTGAATATATTTATCAGTGTGGTCACCGATGATTTTTGTAGAGTTTTTGTTTGCACCTACAGTACCGTCTCCACCAAGTCCCCAGAATTTACATTCTTTTGTACCGGCAGCTGCTGTAATAGGAGCAGGTTTTATTTCTGGTAAGCTCAAGTGTGTAACATCATCTACAATTCCTAATGTAAAACGAGCTTTAGGAGCGTCTTTTTCAAGTTCTTTGTAAACTGCAAATACACTTGAAGGAGGAGTATCTTTAGAACCAAGACCGTAACGACCGGCAACAAGAGTGATGTCGTTCATGCCGGCTTCACGCAATGTTGTAGCAACATCGAGGTAAAGAGGTTCTCCGAGAGCTCCCGGTTCTTTTGTTCTGTCGATAACTGCAATTTTTTTAGCAGTAGCAGGAATAAGTTTAGTAAATGCTTCTTTTACCCATGGTCTGTAAAGTCTTACTTTGATAAGTCCGACTTTTTCACCTTTTGCATTTAAGTAATCGATAACTTCTTCGATTACATCACAAATAGATCCCATAGCAACAATTACACGGTCTGCATCTTCTGCTCCGTAGTAGTTGAATAAACCGTAATTTGTACCTAATTTAGCATTAACTTTAGCCATATATTTTTCAACTACAGCTGGTAATGCATCGTAAACACTGTTACATGCTTCTCTGTGTTGGAAGAAAACGTCTCCGTTTTCGTGAGAACCACGCATTGCTGGGTGTTCAGGATTTAAAGCGTGATCACGGAATGCTTTAACAGCATCCATGTTACACATTTCTTTTAAATCTTCATAATCCCAGATTCTGATTTTTTGGATCTCATGAGAAGTTCTGAATCCGTCGAAGAAGTTGATAAAAGGAACTTTTCCTTCAATAGAAGCAAGATGAGCTACTGCTGAAAGATCCATAACTTCTTGAGTGTTAGTTTCTGCAAGCATTGCAAAACCTGTTTGTCTACAAGCGTAAACATCTGAATGATCACCAAAAATATTTAAAGATTGTGCTGCAACTGTTCTTGCAGATACATGGAAAACACATGGTAAAAGTTCTCCGGCAATTTTATACATATTTGGAATCATCAAAAGAAGACCTTGTGATGCTGTAAATGTTGTAGTTAAAGCTCCGGCAGCAAGAGAACCGTGAACTGTACCTGCAGCACCTGCTTCAGATTCCATTTCAACAACTTTTGTCTCTGTGCCAAAAATGTTTTTTAGACCGTTTGCTGACCATTGATCAACAAAGTCTGCCATTGGCGATGACGGTGTGATAGGGTAGATCCCTGCAACTTCTGTAAAAGCATATGCTACGTGTGCTGCAGCCTGGTTCCCATCCATCGACTGTTTTTTAAAGTTACTCATTATTATTTACTCCTTATTTTAAAGTAATTTTAATTTCCCGAGAATCATTCAGAAAATGTCTGAGGGGTATCATACAACTTTTCGCAAGAACAAACAAATACAAAATGAATAAAAAAGCAAAAAAATGTACAAAAAATCACAAAAAGCGTAATAAATGGTGCTTATTTTTATTTTCTGTAGCGATTTAAAATCCCGCTTACGTAGGAAAATGTGTATCCGGAACGTTGCATTTCGCACAAAATGGTATTTATGTCTTCAAACAGCCATTCATCTCTTTCTATGCCGTTAAATCCGGTAGAAAAAAGAACAGTTTCCGAAGGTTTTAAATTCTGAAGAAGCCGTAAAATCAGCTTTTCATTATTCATGTAATATTTTGAATTTACTTTGCGATCATTTTTATCAATCCAATCCATACTGTCCAATTGATAACTTACGAATTTGTATCCGCAGTCCAGTCCGTGTTGAACAATAGAAGTGTTGTAAATAAATAAAGGTGAATGCCAATAAGGTGCAAAATTTTTTCCGGTAACAGCAAAATAATTTTCTTCGGCACATGAAAGTCCTTGTTGGATAAAAGTTTTATCGATAGTATAAGTGTCACCTGAAAAGTTTATGTTGCTGTCGAAAAGGTTACATATTTCAGCATCTTGCAATGAGATTTCACGTGTAAGAATCGGAGAATTGCGAATAAAATCACCGTTTAAGAAGAAATTAGCACGTATTTTATAACGCTTTAAAGCTTCGATTATTTCAAATATTCCTTCTCCCGATCGCAAACAATCAAACATTAATGCGATTTCATATTTTTCGCCGGCTTTAAAACGTAAATCCCCCTTAATCTCCGGTTGATAAAGAGTATAATTAAGTTTGCCTTCTTCTATAATATCAATCTGTTTTCCGCTGGAAGTTTCTTTAAAACATACGACATTATGATAAAAACTTTTCTTTATTTCTCGTGTAAGTAAACGACCTTCGAGATTCTGCGGGCTGGTAATAACATCTTTAGGATATTCAGAAAGTAATTTTATCATGCATGTATTAGTATCAATTTCGTAAGTGTTTTCATTAGAATTGACAATCGGAGTTCCGTCGGATGAAATTCCGGCTGTAGGGGCAGCACATAGAAATAAAGGTTGTAAATTGCCGTCGGTATTTCTATGCCATGCAATATTTTTTCCGAACAAAATATATCCGGTAGTTATCGGTAAAATTTTTTTGATTTCTTCTTGTTCTGTCTGCCATAAAATTTCATTTGTATCAACATTTACGGCAATTGCACTGCCTGAAGTGGAAATCAATAAAGTTTCATTATCTAATGTGAAATCGTTGATTTGATAATCTGTATTTGAAAATTGCGTGAAAGTTTTATCTTTAATCAAAAAAAGCTTTTTATGAAATGTTCCGTCTTGTAATATTTTAACAATAACAGCTCCGTTACCGTTTTGATTAAGCGTAACTTTTTCTACTCGCATATTTGTTCCCAGTTGCAAATATGCATTACTTTCCAACGGAGAATTCGGGTTGAACAACATAGCAGCCCCGTTGTTTCTTACCAGAAATATTTGTGATGATTCAGGAAAATAGAAAAAACTGTGTGATTGCTGTTGAAAAGGATAGGGCAATAAAGCAATAGATTTTCCTTGTTGCAGATAATTTGAATAAATCGATTTTGCAGCAAATGAAATGGTATCACATTCCCAAACAGATTCTTTTTCTGCCCAAATAAAACGATTATCGTCAGTCCATTCTCCGTTTGTCAATTTTGCGTTTGCAATAAAACGCCACGATTCATCAAGCTGGCAATTTTGAGAATAATTGGAAACGGAAAAATAATAAATTTTGTTGTTTTTTTGATAAATGAAATAATTTGAATCTGCCGACCATTTTGCGACAACTTCACCGGGACAACGGTCTGCCGCACTGATTACCATAGTCGGTTGTGAAGATGCTAAATCGTACATAAAAATATCGGCACGAGTAGGCGAAACAGCTTTTTTGTACAATAAATATCTTCCGTTAGGAGATATTACAATTTTGCACAAATCATAAACACTGTATTCTTCCCCGGATAAAAAATTAGGGATATTCGGTAATATTTTTATTGCATTTTCATTTTGAATATATGCAAATATTCCAAAGCGATTTTGAATAAAAACACATTCACTGTTTTTATTATAAACAATGTGTTCGGGACGAAAACTGACAGCCTGAACCGTAGGCGAGCCATTGTAAAGTTTTCCGCAAAAGAGAGTGTTTTCCGGATTTACTTCCGTCGTAATTCCGTCTTCTGAAGAACTGAATAAAAAGTTATTGTAATTGTCTAATGCAAGACATTCGAATTGTAATTTAGCGAATGTAAAAATAGGAGTAAGTAAAAATATTAAAATAAAAAAATAAACGTTCTTTTTCATACGAAAGTATATCGGAATTCATATTGTGATTATTTACTTTAATAAACTAACTTTTATTATCATCAAGTTTTTTTCCTTAATATTGAAAAATAGCTTTTTTTCTTTATGAAAAAGGGGTATTAAAGGAAATCATTTATTCAAACGTAAAATGTCATGGGAGGGAAAAATCATGTCAGAAAAAAAGAAGATTTTAATAACATCTGCTTTGCCTTATGTAAATAATGTTCCTCATTTGGGAAATATTATCGGGTGTGTTTTATCTGCGGATGTTTTTGCTAAATATTGCAGAATTGCAGGTTATGAAACAATGTTTGTTTGCGGAACAGACGAATACGGAACTACGACTGTCACAAAGGCAAAACAAGAAGGACTTTCGCCTCGTGAAATCTGCGATAAATATCATAAGATTCACAAAGAAATTTATGATTGGTTTCATATAGATTTTGATTCATTCGGCAGAACTTCTGATGTTGAGCAAACAGAAATTGTACAATCAATTTTCCGACGTTTGTATGAAAAAGGTTACATTACGGAAGAACTTCAAACTCAGCCGTATTGTGAAAAATGTCAGATGTTTTTACCGGATCGCTATATAGAAGGAACTTGTCCGCATTGCGGTTATGAAATGGCTCGCGGTGACCAATGTGAAAATTGCGGAAAATTGTTAGATCCGGCAGATTTAAAAAATCCTCGTTGTTCTACTTGCGGTGATACTCCGGTTTTCAAAGAAACAAAACATTTATTTTTAGATTTGGAAAAATTAAAACCGCAATTGGAAGCATGGATTGCTAAAGAATCGACTAATTGGTCGAATAATGCCGTGAAAATTACTCAAGGTTGGCTGGAACAAGGATTGAAAAAACGCTGTATTACACGAGACTTGTCGTGGGGCGTTCCGGTTCCGCTTGAAGGATTTGAAAATAAAGTTTTTTACGTGTGGTTTGATGCTCCGATTGGCTATATTTCTATTACCGCACATAATTGCAATGATTGGGAAAAATGGTGGAAAGACCCTGAAAATGTAAAACTTTATCAGTTTATGGGAAAAGACAATATTCCGTTCCATACGGTTTTATTCCCGGCATCACTTTTGGGAACAGGCGACGAGTGGACAAAATTGGCGACTTTAAGTTCTACGGAATATTTAAATTATGAAGATTTGAAATTTTCGAAAAGCCGAGGAACGGGAATTTTCGGTGACCATGCGAAAGATTCCGGCATAGAGTCAGATTTGTATCGTTATTATCTGTTGCGAATTCGTCCGGAAAAAAATGACACACAATTTTTCTGGAATGACTTTATGGAAAAAGCAAACGGTGAAATCATTGCCAATTACGGTAACTTGGTAAATCGAGTTTTGCAATTTATAAATAAATTTTTTGATGCAAAAGTACCGGAAATCACTAAAGGTGCAGAGTCTGTTTTTGCCGCAACAAATTTTGATGAAAAAATAAAAACTATATTGGACGCTTTTGAAGCTGTAGAATTGAAAAAAGCACTTCTTGATATTTTAGATTTGTGCAGCGGCGGAAATAAATTTTTCCAAGACAATGAGCCTTGGAGATTAATAAAAGAAGATAAAGAAAAATGTGCTGCTGTTATCGGTGGTTTATTTGGTTTTGTACGTGATATTTCAATTTTATTGTATCCATATATTCCGACAGCAGTAGAAAAATATTTCGGAAGCATTAATCAAACTTTAGATGAATTGAAAATCGAAAATATCGGTAATTACGAAAAATGTAACGGATTGAATATTAATGCACCGGAAGTATTATTTAAAAAATTAGAAAAAGAACAAGTCGAAGCTTTGCGTGAACGTTTTTCAGGAAAGCAAACAAAAGGAGAGGAAAATAAAATGGAAGGATTTAATAAATTAGCTTTGAAAGTTGGTAAAATCATAGAAATCGAGCGTCACCCTAAAGCTGATAAATTGTATGTAGAAAAAGTTGATATGGGTAACGGAGAGATTCGCCAAATAGTTTCCGGATTAGTTCCTTATTTTACCGAAGATGAATTGAAAGGAAAAAATGTTGTTATTGCATATAACCTTAAAGCTGCAAAATTACGCGGTGTAATGAGTGAGGGAATGGTTTTGGCTGCTGAAGATGAATCCGGAACTGTAGAGTTGCTTTCACCGGATTGTCAACCGGGCGAATGGGTGAGCATTGACGGTTCTACACCGAACACTGAAGAAATCACCGTAGATGACTTTTTCTCAGTACCGCTTGAAGTAAAATCAAATCAGGCACAGTTTGAAGGAAAAAACTTGATGGCAGCCGGAAATCCGGTAAAACTAGAAAAAGTAGTTGACGGTAAAATCGGCTAGTATTTATAACACTAAAAAAGACCGACATTTTGTCGGTCTTTTTATGCGTTTAGACATGCAATTATGTTGATGTTGTGATTTTTATTTACTTTCCCTCTGTCAATTTTTCGTACATCTTAAACAATTCTGCGACGATTTCACTTTCGGTCATATCAAACTTACGGTCACTGAGCTTGTCGAAGCGGTAGGCTTCCATAACTGCACGGTCGTTGGCTTGGTGGGCTTTGCGTAAATCGGCCGGCATAAAAGTTTCGTCGTACAAATCGGCAAGAGAACTTTCCGGATATTTTGCACGTGCGTCGAGGATTGCTTGTGCTGTCTTTTCGATTTTTGCTTTTTGTTCATCTGTCGGATTGCACCAAGGAAAATTGTTGTAAACAATACTTGCAGAATAACGGTAATCACTTTTTAACCGTCCAGCAACAACTCTCATCCATGCGTTATGAACTAAAGATGTAAGAATCCCGAATTCATAAAGTGAAGCATTGGGAATAATTTGAGTTGCATCACTTGCAATAATTTCAGACGATAAGAATCCTATCGGAACATATTTTCTTCTTTCAGACGAAACACGAGGAACTAAAAGATAATTTCCTTCTTTTGGTTGACGGATTTCTCCGAATAAATGAGGAATATCAGCTAGTCGTCGAGTTGCCCCGCGAGAACTTGATTCACGAAGTTTTCTGACTGCACCGACTCTTTGTGCAACCAAAGGCATTTTTCGCATTTCTGCAGGACTTGCATTTTCTAGCCACAAACAATAGCGTTTTTTATTATTGATAAATTCTTCTGCTCCTAAAAATTGACGGATATATTTTTGTGAAGCCGGATCATTTTTTATAAAATCATCATATTCTTCTTCTTCGATAATCAAATTCCGTCCATCATTCGACATACTTCCAAATGTCATCGGAGTAACATTGCAAATTGGTTTCTTTCGATTTTCAATAAAAACACTTGGAGAATCTTGTAAATAGCCGTTGATGTTTTTAGCAATAGATTGATTTTCTTTTGAATCAAAGATGATTTTTGGCTTGTCATTTTTTGCAACGCTGAATCCGATTATTACGCAATGAACTGCTGCCATATTCTTTTTATCAAGAGTTTCATTCAACCATTTGAAAGTCTGATATGCGTAATCAAAATGAAGTCCTTTTTCAAAAAGTGGTTTCCAAAGATTACAAACTGAACTTCCCTGTGTTATTGAATTTGTAGAAACAAAAGCACAGCGAGTAGATTTTTCTTGAATTAAATCGGTGGCTTTCTTGTACCAACAACAAACATAATCTAAATCTCCGGCACCAGTCCAATCTTTTCCGAAAGTAAGAAGCAAATCTTCCTTTTGACGTTTATCCATAAATCTTGCACCCACAAACGGCGGATTTCCGATAATGTAATCGTAAGTTACAGAAATTGTCTTTGGAGTTCGTAATTCTTCTATATCCTTAAATTCAACTTCCTTTGTGACAATATTCACTTCATTTTCATATTTTGAAGTCGGCTCACACACAATCATTGGTTTATCAGAATCAACCTTGTAAATATTGGCTTTGTCGGCGTAAATTATATTTTTAATTTCAGGAAGTACTTCAAAAGTTTCCCAGTCCATTCTCAAAGCGTTTCCTTCGTGAATGTATGCGTTACTGTGTAATGGGAAAAAGTCGATACTTTGGCTCAAGATTTTTTCAGTTTCTTGAATCATCTGACTTTCGGCAATCCAAAGGGCGGTTTTTGCAACGGTTACGGCAAAATCATTGATTTCAATTCCGTAAAATTGATTGATTTTTACTTTGATAAACTCGTCAAATCCCAGTAATTTTTCGCCGTTGCTTAAAATCGTAAGCACTTTGTTTTCTAAGCGACGAAGACTCAAATATGTTTCTGTTAAGAAGTTTCCGCTTCCGCAAGCCGGGTCTAAGAATTTTAAGGTTCCCAGTTTTTCTTGGAATGCGTGAAGTTTATCATTTTTTGTTTTTGCGTTGGTTGTGACACAAATTGAATCAAACTCGGCTTCCAATTCATCCATAAAAAGTGGGTCGATTACTTTGTGGATATTTTCGATACTTGTATAATGCATTCCGCCGGTTCGTCGAGTTTCCGGGTTCAATGTACTTTCAAATACCGCACCGAAAATTGTTGGGCTGATTTCTCGCCAGTCGAATGTAGCACAATCGTTTACCAAAACGTCCACGATTTCTTGGGTAAAGTTTGGGATTTCGATATCTTCTGCGGCAAAAAGACCGCCGTTTACATAAGGGAAAGGTTTTAATTTCAAATCATATTTGTCACGATTTTCGAGTTTTGTATCTAAACCTTTGAAAAGTTTTATCAAACCTTCTCGTAAGTCCGGTAAATTAAATGACTTTACGTAATCTTCAAAACAAGTGCGGCTTTCAAAAAATCCCGCGTCTTCTGCATACAAACAAAAAACTAAGCGAACGCATAAAATATTCAAACTACGCAAACTGCTTTCATCTGGATTGATGTATTCTTTTATAAGTGCGTCATAAAGTTTTCCAACCAAGATTCCGGCTTGCAAACTTATTTCTTCTTCACGACGGATTTTTTCGTTTTTTTCATCCACTAAAAATTGCAAACGATAATATTCTTTTTCAAGATTTTCCAGCTTGATAATTTCTGGTTCTGCGTGTGGATTGTTCATATCGTGAATATCGATTTCTTTGAAATTTGAAACTACTATCCAGCGTGGGCGTAAATCATAAGGAAGTTCATCGGCGTAGCGTTTTGCTTGTCCAAACGGAGTTAAAATTGCACCGTCAGACTGCTCTTGCGGTTTGGCAAGGTCAATCTTGATTCCTTTTTGTTCGATTAAAACTTTTGTGTCAGAAATATATGCATCAATAAAACTTGTGTGTGTAAGTTTTACTCGTTTTTCAAATTCAATGTAGCGAGAAGGATTTTCAATTCCTAAAACTTCTTGTAAAAGTTCAATCCAATAGCGTTGTGTTTCTTGTTTTTCGTCGCCTTTATCTTTCCAATATTCAGCGAATTCTTTTGCGTGTTGTGTTTGTTCAATCTGTGTCATAAAATTCTCCTGTTTACATTTTGTGGCATTATATCACACCAAACGTATCAAATAACGACACTGCACGCATTTTTTTTAGAATTTTTTGGTTTGATAAATATAAGCTTTTCAATGTAAGAGTATTAAACTACTGTTTGTAAGAAAGATAAACTTTGTAATGACAACCACAAGCACACAATAAAAAAGAGCTGTCCATTTTTGAACAGCTCTTTGTACATTTCTAAAAAAATAGTTCCCGGAATCCCATATACAATAAGTTTCCTATTTAGAAATGAAAACCTCAAAATAACCCTATAATCAATTTTATGATAAATGCAACTATAAGCGGTACTACCAAAATAGCTCCCGGAATCTTCCATACAATAAGTTTCCCATCTATATTCGTAAACCTAATAATAAAAGTTTGCAAAGCAGCAAGGCATATATATATTATCACTCTTACAGAAGTTGAACCTGAATCACAAAATTCTCGCACAAAATCAAAAATCCCTAGAAAATTACAATAAACCGCCAAAAAACCAATGTTCCAAAGAAACCACCCAAATGCCAAAATAGGTATTTTTATTAGAATGTCGGCCCAAAGAGGGTCACCCTTTTCTGTTAATATTTCAGTAAAGGTAATTCCACCTCCACCTCCATGTCGTTCCTCCCAATCATCTCGTCTTGCACGGATACGTTCCCTTTCTTTTTCATATTCTGTCATAAAATCTAAATCCTCCTTTGTTTAATTAGCTTCACAGTACTCAATTCGAATTGATAACCTTAATTATCCCCCCCCCCCGCAAAAATTTGTCAAGCAATTTTTTGCTACACAAATAAAAACTAAGTATTATCAAAAAATTATCATGAACACTGCAACGGAAAACCATTGGTACTGTGGTAAAGAAAATATGTATCAATATGAAGCTACGATTTTTTATTTTGTAAGAGTCTTGAACAACTATGGTTTTCTTTGCAGACACGGTGAGTTCGTAGAACGAACGAAATATTTCCGTAGGAAATATCGAGTCGAAAAGAATAAGATGATGAAATAAATTCAGCATGACGATTTTTTATTTTGTAAGAGTCTTAAACAACTATGGTTTTCTTTGCAGATTTTCTGAAAGAAAATCGAAAAGAATAACCGTTTACATGAACTGTAGGTGAGTTTGCAACGCAAACGAACGAAATGTTTTCGCAAGAAAACATCAAGTGAATGTAAACATATATATA
>JAGANG010000028.1 GCA_017624275.1 Spirochaetales bacterium
CCTATCGGAAATACTCCATTCGTACACATTGTGTACTCATCTACCACTCATGTAAACGGTTATTCTTTTCGACTCGATATTTCCTGCGGAAATATTTCGTTCGTTCTACGAACTCACCGTGTCTGCAAAGAAAACCATAGTTGTTCAAGACTCTTACAAATTAAAAATCGTCATGCTGAATTTATTTCAGCATCTGCATCTGTAACAAGTCCGGAATGACGGTGATATTTTGCTTCCGAAATGACAGGCAAACATTTTCGATTCGTTTATAACTTAATATAGATGTCTCTATTAACATAGTATAGATGTCTCTATTAACATAGTATAGATGTCTCTACTAACATAGTATAGATGTCTCTACTAACATAGTATAGATGTCTCTACTAACATAGTATAGATGTCTCTACTAAGTTACTGACGATAACCTTTGTAGCTAGAAAGGTTCCCGTTTATAAGCTAATATAGATGTCTCTACTAAGCTATATTGAAAATCATAGTTTTCCGTTTTCATCTTTCCGTTCGGTTTGACTGTGCTTTCTAAAGATTCTTCGGCACTGCGTGCCTCAGAATGACGAGGAGCATGAGAAATTACCTCAGAATGACGTGTGCGTGAGAAATTGACTTTCTTACACTTGGTAAGATTGGTTTTATTGAACTAAAACTTATAATCTTGACTTTAAAAAGTTTTTTTACAATAATATATGTTTTGTCTGTGAGCAAAGGCTAATGAATATAAACAAGGAAAAGGAGGAACGTCATGACAATTACAAAAAATATATTAGATTTAATGATATTCTTCTTGACAACTAAACGCAGTCTGGCACAATCAGCCAACAGCCAACAGCCAACAGCCAACAGCCAACAGCCAACAGCCAACAGCCAACAGCCAACAGCCAACAGCCAACAGCCAACAGCCAACAGCTGTATTAAGTAAAAATAATATTCAATATTACAATAATTCATTTAATGAAACAGAGCGGTTTCGGATTTTTTCCGATCGCTCTTTTTTTATGCTTATTGCGAGGTGATAGAAGTCAGTGATTATAAAAAAATTAAAAAAAATTTTTTGGTCTAGCCGTATATGACTGACCGGTTATGTTAGGCTTAAGATAGAAAGATTAGAACAAAAAAATCAACTTTCCGTACGGGGAGTTAAGATAAATAACTTTAATGTGTACTCACTTTCGGAATTTTCCTATCGGAAAATCCTATCGTTCGTACACTGATTATTTTTTTCAACAGCATATTTTCCCTTGGAAAATACGCTGTCTGCAAAAAAAATCAAAGGAGATAAAAAATGAGAAAATTAAAAGCATTATTGGCAATATTGTCATTGCTGGGAATCATTATCGGTTGTACCGAAGCTACAACAACAGAAGTTATAACTAATGACAAAAAACCGGAATACAAAATTTCATTCAATGCAAACGGCGGTAAAGGTACAATGTCCGACATAAGCATTGTTGCCGAAACATCAATTATATTACCGGAAAATACTTTTACACGGGATAACTATACTTTTATGGGGTGGTCGACAACTGGGGATGGTGAAGTAATGTTTAAAAACGGTGCCATATTTGAAGGGCTGTATTCTAACGTTACACTCTATGCAAAATGGGAAAAAGAGGTTGTACCTGTAGTAAAAATAACAATCACATTTGATGTAAACGGAGCCGGCGGTACTGTACCGACTGCGATAGAAACAACACCTGATGAAAATGTAGAACTACCTGTATTAACAAACGCTAAGTTTTCACATTGGAACACAAGCCCAGACGGAAGCGGACAATCTTACAAAACAACTGCAACATTTACCGAAAGCGTGACATTGTATGCAATCTTGCTTGCCGAAAACGCTCACACAATCACTTACGAGCTTGACGGCGGAGTAAACCATTCAAAAAATCCATATTCATTTACGGAAGATGACGCTGTAATATTGCGAGAACCGACAAGAGACGGTTATAAATTTGTCGGCTGGTACGAAAGTCCGAATTTCAGCGGTGAAAAAATAGAATTGTGGTATGAGGGCGACAAAACTGCAAACGTGATACTCTATGCAAAATGGGAAAAAGAAGCTACGCCTGTAGTAAAAATAACAATCACATTTGATGTAAACGGAGCCGGCGGTACTGCACCGACTGCAATAGAAACAACACCTGATGAAAATGTAGAACTACCGGCATTAACAAACGCCAAGTTTTCTCACTGGAATACAAGCCCAAACGGAAGCGGACAATCTTACAACGGAACCGGAACATTTACCGAAAGCGTAACATTGTATGCGATATTACTTGCCGAAAACGCTCACACTATTACCTACGAGCTTAACGGCGGAGTAAACCATTCAAAAAATCCATATTCATTTACAGAAGATGAAATGGTAGCATTGCGAGAACCGACAAGAGACGGCTATAAATTCGTAGGCTGGTACGAAACAGCGAATTTCAGCGGTGAAGCAATAAAAATTTGGTATGAGGGCGACAAAACAGCAAATGTGACACTCTATGCAAAATGGGAAAAAGTGTACACGATTACATTTGATGCAAACGGCGGAAGCGGTGAAATGAATAAACAAGAATTCATAGTCGGTGAAGAACAAAAATTAAATGAAAATACTTTTACATATGACGGTAATGGTTTTGTTAAATGGAATACAAAACCGGACGGAAGCGGAATAAACTATATAAATGGAGAAAGTTATTCTTTTTCTGAAAATGTAACACTTTATGCTCAATGGATAAGGATAGGTGAAGTTTCTTCTTTAAAAGATGGATATTTAAGAATTAATTTTACGGGTACAACAACTCCTATGGGAGTATGGATATGGGATGGGTTTGACGAGTCGGAAATAAGTAAATGTACTGTATGGGGAGATAAAGCTTTCCCTCTTACAGGTAAAAACGGAGATTTTTTCGCATTTGATATTAAACTTATCGAAAATCCTACACAAGTTAGCTTTATTATTTTAGGTGAAGGTTGGAGTAAGCTTTCAGATATTACATTTAGATTACCTCAGAAATACAAAGAAATTTGGGTAGATACTAACGGAAAAATCTGGATAGATGCTGCACAAACTAAAGAACCAGCAGGACTTTTATCTGCTTCTATTACCAGTGAAAATGAAATCACTATGGTAACTACAGGAATTGATTCTGTAGTAGCAACAGATTTTACAGTTACAGATAAAAATGGTAATCCTATTAATGTTACAAATGCTACAGCAACAAAACTTACTATCGATAACACTGATTATATAAATAAAGCTCCTTATACAGTTATTTATACTGATAAGGATAAAAATAAAGATACTGTAGTTGCTAATATTCGCTCAAGTCTTTTCCTAGAAAATGATAATACTTTCAACGGAGGTGATTTAATAATTCCTGACGGTACAATTTCTATTGATTCAAGGGCGTTCTCTGGTTGCGAGAGCTTAACAAGTGTGACAATCCCTGATAGCGTAACTTCTATCGGATACAATGCGTTCAGTGGTTGCAGTAGCTTAGAAAGCGTGACAATTGGTAATGGTGTGGCATCTATTGAATGGGGGGCGTTCAATGGTTGCGGTAGCTTAACAAGTGTGACAATTCCTGACAGTGTGACTTCAATCGGTGGCGAAGCGTTCAATGGTTGCGGTAGCTTAACAAGTGTGACAATTCCTGACAGTGTGACTTCAATCGGTGGCGAAGCGTTCTCTGGTTGCGAGAGCTTAACAAGTGTGACAATTCCTGACAGCGTGACTTCTATCGGAGAAAGTGCGTTCTCCGGTTGCAGCAGCTTAACAAGCGTACATATTACAGATTTGACTGCTTGGAATAATATTAATTTTTATGGTGACAATACAAATCCATTACTTAATGGTGCTAAACTGTATTTAAACGGTAGCTTAGCAGAGTTTACTATTACATTTGACGTAACCGGCGGAGTTTGGGACGGTGAAGCAGTTCAAACTGTAACATCCGGAGAGTGTGCCGTAGAACCGGATACTCCGTCTAAAACAGGTTATGTATTCTACGGTTGGTATACAAGTGCAGAAACATTAAGCAGTACAGCACACAATTTTGATACCGTAGTAAAAAAAGATATAACGCTTTATGCAAAATGGGTAGATGAAACTGTCGGATATATAGCCTACAGTGACGGTACGATTTCCGCTGATTACGACAGTACAAAGACTCCGATAGGAATCGTAATAGAAGCTACGGACGGTAAAGCAACAAAGATTGTAAGCCTTACACAAACTAATGTTAGATGGAGTACAGAAGAAGTTTTTTATACAGAAGCTACATCTAAAACTGACGGAATGGCAAATATGACAGCTATACAAAGTATCAGTGGCTGGGAAGAAAAATATCCTGCATTCAAATGGTGTGATGACTATACTGACGCATCCGACAACAGTGAATGGTACTTACCGGCAAAGGATGAGCTTGAGCAACTGTATAGTGTAAAAGAAGCAGTAAATGCAGCTATAGAGAAAATAACAGCCAACGACGGTACAGTGACAAAACTCGGTACCGGTTGGTACTGGTCATCGTCTCAGCTCAATATTTATAATGCCTGGCTTCAGAGCTTCTCTGACGGTTATCAGGGCAGCTACGGCGGCGAGTATACACAACATTCCGTTCGTGCAGTACGGGCTTTTTAACTATTTTGGAGCGGAAGTTTTTCCGCTCCTTTTTATACAACAAACCAGTATCTTGCAACAGGATACTGGTCTGCCTTTACAGTTTATAATTTTTCATTTGTAGAAGTAATAGTTGGTGGATTTGTACTTATATCAACAGTAAATGTTTGCAGAATTTTAGTAGAATCGGTATTCTGTACGGTTCCGAAGTAGATATTATCAATCGCAAAGTCATTTCCTTCATTTACTGTAGTGTAATTGACAATATAAATATGACACCAATCAAGGTCTTTAGTCGGTGTAAATGTTGATGTATATTCTTGCCATTCTCCTAATTTTTCAGGAACGGTAAATTCAAGTAGGGTATTGTTACTGTTTTCTGGATTTTCAATAACAAATTTTAATTTAGCAAGGCTGTCTTTTCCGTGTTTATCGTATTCCAAATCAATATTGGCAGCCCAACAACTGAATTGATATGTAATACCGCCTTTTAGTTTTAGATTTCTGGCAGTCCAAACTCTGGCACTGGAACTGTTTCCCCCGTCACATACCAGAAGTCGTTCGCCTTCTTGTGCCGTAAGATTTGCAAAATAAAGTGGTTTTACGTTATTTGCGTCGGTATCGGTAGTTACACTTCCGATTGGCATATTTGCTCCGTTATTATTCATATTCATGTAATCATAGGAAATATTATCACCTAATTTATTAACCTCGTTTCGTATTGCATTATTTGGTTCAAACTCAAAACTTCCTGCTGTAATAAGGTTGCCGGTATCATAAATGCCACCAGGGTTTGAAATTTCACATTGAATAACGGTATTTTCTGTTAATTCAATCTCTAAAAATTGACCTTCTTGTCCGTTGATAAGCCATTTATGATTTTTACCTTCTATAGCAGTAAGATTAACGGTACGTTTAGGTTTTACAGTAACCGAGCTGTTTGCATAATAAATCGTATCATCATTTTCCAGTTTAATTTCAATATTGATATTAACAGTTCCTGCTTCTTTCCCGGTAATATCTACAGTTGCCGTATTTTCCGAAAATGAATTGTTTGATAAAGTCGCAATTGTATTATCACTTACATCCCATTTTACACTTGCAAGATTACCTTTAGTCGTAGTACAGATTAATTCAAGTTTTACGCATTCATTCATAAAGATTTCTTTATCTTTAATTGTGAAAGTCGGGTCACCTGTAACATAAACATGACAACTTCCGCAGACACCGTTAGAAGCTGTGGCTGTAATTATTGCGTATTTATTTGAACTATCGTAACGTCTGACAGCTGTAATTTTACCGTATTGATCTACAGTCACATATTCAGGATCATTTGAAGACCATGTCAAAGATTTATCAACAGCGTCGGCAGGTAAAATAGTAGGAATAAGTCGGTGGGTGTCGCCTATGTCTACAGTTATATTATCCAAAGTAATACTTTCAATTTCTGCTTGTTTGATTACTTCTAAAGTACAATTTGCCCAATATGTATTATCATCATTTTCCAATTGTATTTTGACATTGATATTTGTAATACCGTCTTTTAATGCTTTAATGTTCGCAGTTGAAGATATTAAGGCGTCGGTGGATGATGTAATTTCTGCAATATTTGGTTTTGATACTGCCCATTCTGTACTTTTAATATTATTACCTTTTTCGGAAGTGCAAAATAAGGAAATGGTCTTATTTTCATCTACAGACATTTTTAAATTATCCAGTTGAAATTTTGGATCACCTGTAACATAAACACGACAACTTCCGCTGACACCGTTAGAAGCTGTGGCTGTAATTATTGCGTATTTATCTGAACTATAACGTCTAATACCTGTGATTTTGCCGTCTTGATCAACAGTCACATATTGTGAATCGCTTGAAGACCATGTCAAAGATTCATCTTCTTGACAATCTGGGTCAATAGTCGGAATAAGTTGCAAAGTATCTCCGATGTCAATTGTTGCATTATTTAATGTAATACTTTTAATCTCGTGGGAGGAATCATCTGTGGGACGAAACGGATCGTTCATAGAACAACTTATAATAAATATGATTGCACTAATAACAGGAATAACTTTTTTAATCATAATCAGCTCCTTGTATGAGAAAAAAAAGCAAATGTTATTCCCGAATAATGCCACATTGTCGATTTTTGTATAAAAATTCCGAAAGTGAGTACAAATAAAACTTTATAAAACCATTCTGGTTTTAATCGGTTTTGCGGACAAGTTACGGTGAGTTTGCAATACAAACGAACGGAGTATTTAACGTAGTTAAATACCGAACGTAAGTCCGCCTCATAGAGTTTTTGTTGTTCAAAGAGCAGTGATGAGTTTGAAGAACGAATGAAATGTTTTTGTACGAAAACATCAGGTGAAACAACGGAAACTAAAGGGTATTTTATCTTTTTTTGTAATCAAAAAGAAAAAATACATACTCCTTTCGGTGATTCATTCTCACTTTTTTATGTTCAATTTCCCCATTTTTCACAGAAAAAACATTACTCCTAATGTCCTCAAACGCCGTTTAAACCACGTTTTATGGTGTAAAATAAAAAAACTTCAACTTTTTTCCCGAAACTTGTAAGCATTTATGAAGAAAAATGCATTAAAATTTGTGGAGAAAAGTTTTTCTCCTAATTTATATTTAGTAGGAATAAGAAATGTACAATTTTAAACGTTTGGAAGATCTGACATTCACGGATGACTTCATGTTTTCGCAAGTTATGAAAAACAAGGAAATTTGTAAGGAAGTAGTAGAAACGATTCTAGGAATCAAAGTCGGTAGAATTGAATTCTTAACCAGCCAGTATGAGATTGAAATCGACCCGGAAGCCAAAACCATTGCTATGGATGTTTACTTACGAGACGAGAAGAAAATCATCAATGTGGAGATGCAGACCGGTCACAGACTGGAGTTACCAAAGCGTTCACGCTATTACCAAGCTGCGTCGGACATCGACAACACGCCGCCGAGTGGGCTTTACAGTGAAATGAGAGACAATTACGTCATTTTCATCTGTACATTTGATCCATTTTTACAAGGCAAAGCATTTTATAAGTTTGAGAATATTTGCCTTGACTGTGAGCAACCGCTAAGATTGAATGACGGAACATACAAAATATTTCTAAACACATCGGCTAAAGATTTGACTTTACTTGACCGGGAATTGAAGTTATTCTATGATTACATTTGCAACGGCGAAATTGATTCTCGACTTACAGAAAGAATAAACAATTCTATAACAAAAATAAAACAAGACAGAGAAAGAGGCGAAAATATATGACATACACAACAAGAATGGCAGAAGCAAAAAGTGAAGCTCGTGAAGAAGGAATAAAATACGGTATAGCAATCGGTGAAGAACGTGGTCGCAATGAAGGCATTTCATTGGGTGCACAACAAAAAGCCGTTGAAACTGCAAAAAGTATGAAAGTCGAAAACATGCCGACTTCTATGATTGCACATTTTACCGGCTTGTCTATTGAAGAAATAGAAAAGTTATAGCTATCACATAGACTTTTGTTCGGAATACTGGCGAATTGCTACACGGATTGATGCAGGGGGCGGGGCATTTTGCGGTCGAGCTTGCATTTTAATGCAACTTTAGTTTAAAGTTGGTAAAAGTGGAGTAAGATTTAAAAAACAAAAAAAGGAGCGAGAAACTTTCCTGTCGAAAGTCTTCTTCGCTCCTTTTTTGTAAATATATATTTCTTTGAAAATTACGAAAGGATTTTATTCGCCCAGACAATTGTCTAATGCAGAACAAATTGCGTCTTTGTCCATTTTTTGTCCGATGAATACTATTTTATTCATACGATCTCCGTATTTTTCATCCCAATCTTTTTCAGCTTCCGGACGTTCGGCTAAAATTTTACGTTGTTCTGATTTAGGTAATGCCGCAATCCAAACGCCGCCGGTTTGTTGTGCAAATAATTGCTTTCCGGCTTGTTCAAAAACATATACACCTTTTCTGTCATCTTCAAACCACATAATACCTTTTGCACGAATTACACTTAACGGCCATTGTGATTCAACCCATTTTTCAAACTTTTCTTGGACTATAGGGCGGCGGCTTTTATAAACAAAAGTTCCTATTCCATATTCATCACCGTGTTGATGATTTTCATCGTGATGATGTCCGCAACAACATTTTCCGTGTTCATGATCACATTGTGAATGGTCTTCATGTTCGTGGTGGTGATCGCAATGTTCATCGCAAACGTGTTCATGATCTTCATGCTCATGATGATGGTGATGTTCTTCTTCATGTTTTTCTTCATTTTCCATAGCGTGAATCCAACCGGCAGAAGAAAACGCTTTTTCTATATCAAATCGATTTGTATCAAGAACATCGGCGAGGTCTACTTTTGAATAGTTTGTTTCAATCAATTTTGCTTCCGGCTGTAATGTTCTTACAACTTCTAAAACTTTCTTTCTGTCTTCTTCAGAAATTTCATCAATTTTATTAACAATAATTGTTGTACAAAATTCAATTTGTTGAATCAATAAATTTTCAATGTCTTCATCTTCTAAATCTTCTTTTAACAGACTGTGACCGCCTAAAAATTCATCTACAAGACGTTTTGCATCTACAACGGAAACGATATTGTCCAAACGACATATTGCTTTTTCTTCAGATTCCGGAACTGTACCGTCAAGCATAGAAATTGTTTGAGCGATAGGAACAGGCTCACAGATACCGCTTGCTTCGATTAAAATATAATCAAAACGATTTTCTGCAACTAAATCTTGAAGTTGTTTCATCAAATCAAGTTTTAAATTACAACAAATACATCCGTTTGATAAAGGAACGAGACTTTCGTCTTTTTCATTAACGATTCCGCCTTTTTCAATAAGATCTGCGTCAATATTTACTTCGCCGATATCATTGACGATAACGGCAACTTTATAACCTTTTTGATTTGCCAAAATATGATTCATCAAAGTTGTTTTACCGGCTCCCAAATATCCGGTAAGTAATGTAATAGGAACAAGTTTATTTTTCATTGTGATTTACTCCTTTTATAATATGGGTTGTTTTTTAGTATTATTGCCTTGTTTGGTCAATTGTTTTTTTAGATTGTAATGCTTAAATATAAATTAAAACATAAATTCTAAAAATGCAGGAACTCGCAATGACCATGCTTTTTCGTTGTGTGGTTCACCTTCACATTCTTGATAAAAAAGATCAGCTTTTGAATCTCTCGGCGATTTTGCCTGCTTGTATCCTTTTGTAATAAGATAATCTTTTAATTTTCTGCTTCCGACAACTAAAAGTTTTTCTAAATAATCTCCGGTTCCGCAATCAATGTAAAATCGAACTTTATTTTCAGGATTGAAATTAAAACCGTCTTCGGCAATAATCTGTTCGAATCCTGTGCTTCCGCCGGAAAACAGTCCTGCACCGCAAAAAATGTCCGGATGTTCGGCTGCAAAATGTGCTGCTAAAAATGCTCCGTAACTGCTTCCTGCGATTACACGACCGCTGCGGTCTGATATTGCTCGATATTTTTTCTCAATCAACGGAATGATTTCTTCTACAATCATCAATCGATGATCTTTTGCATATTGCTTAAACTCTTCGGGATCCGTAATTTTTTCACCCGGAGGAAGTTCATTGCACCAGCCGGCATATTCTTTTGTTCTGTTTACGGAGCAAGAAAGTCCTACAATAATACAAGGCGGCATTTTTCTTTTCTTAACAAGTTTTTCCATGGCTGTTTCAACTTTCCAGCCGCCCCAAGCAGATGATTTTTTGTCCCAAAGGTTTTGACCGTCAAACATATACAAAACCGGGAATTTTTTGTTTTCATTTTTTGCGTTAAAATAAGCCTTTGGTAAGTAAACGTAAATTGTACGCTTTTTCATCAGCGGATAAGTTTCACTGGAATGTTTGAAAGTTTCAATTTTGCCTTCTTGAGCGAAAAACGGGAAAGCCAGAAAAGTAAGTAAAATTAATAAAATAAATTTTTGCATGTTAGAATGTCTCCTGTTATAAAATTAAAAAAGACTGTTGTTTACAAACAAACAGTCTTTTTTGAAATTTAGTGTTTAACAATCTGCGTCTGACATTTTCTTGTAAGCATCAAATTCTGCTAACATTTCAGGGTCTTTATTTTTTTGTAATAAACTAAAGACTACAGTGAAAATCAAACAAACGATGAAGCCCGGCAAAATTTCATATATATTAAAAATTCCGCCTTTAAGATTATGCCAAGTAACTACTGTAATTCCTCCGCTTATCAAACCGGCAATTGCTCCGTTACGAGTAGTTCCACGCCAAAATAATGCAAGAAGGATAATCGGGCCGAATGTTGCACCGAATCCAGCCCAAGCATAACTTACAAGTGAGAATATTGAACTTTCCGGGTCAACAGAAAGAACACAAGCGATTGCTGCGATTATAAAAACAGTAATACGACTTACATTTAATACTGTTTTTTCAGAAGCGTCTTTTTTTATTATACCTTTGAAAACGTCCTGACTGAACGCAGAAGATGCAACCAATAATTGTGAATCGGCTGTACTCATTGCAGCAGCAAGAATGGCACAAAGGAAAATACCGGCAATAAATGCAGGGAACATAATTTGCATTGATTCACTGAAAATTGTTTCTGCTGCTGCCGGACTTAGTATTACGTCTTTTATGTTTTTTAAATATACAGTTCCCAAAGAACCGACGATAAGTGTAGCAATAAAAGCTATTACTACCCAAACCGTAGCGATTCTTCTTGAAAGTTTAATATCTTTTGTAGAACGAATTCCCATAAAACGAACCAAAATGTGCGGCATTCCGAAGTAACCCAATCCCCAAACCAGTGCAGAGATTATAGATGTAATACCGTAATTTTGATTTGCTAAGAACTTTGTTTGCATTGCTTCGCCGAAGTTTCCGTTTATGGCACGAGTTCCGAATTCTGAAACTTTTGCGAAAGCTTCAGCCGGACCGCCGAGAGTTACAAGCATTACGATTCCCGTAATAATCAATGCAATAAACATTAATGAACCTTGGATAAAATCTGTTGCACAAACAGCTAGGTAACCGCCTAGAATTGTATATGCTAAAATTACCACCATACCTATAATCAATCCTGTATGGTAATCAAGACCGAATACGGATTGAAATAATTTTGCACAGGCAACAAATCCTGAAGCTGTATAAATAGTAAAAAAGAAAACTATTAATATTACGGAAATTGCAGATAAAATGCGTGATTTGTCTTTGAATCTGTTTGTTAAGAATTCGGGAATTGTAATGGAATCACCGAAAGCTACGGTACATTTGCGAAGAGGTTTTGCTACAATCAGCCAGTTTAAATATGTACCTGCAATCAATCCGATTGCTGTCCAGGCAGCTTCTTTCATTCCGCCTAAATAAGCAAGACCGGGCAATCCCATCAAAAGCCAACCGGACATATCGGAAGCTTCCGCACTTAAAGCTGTCATCCAAGGTCCGACTTTTCTGCCGCCTAAAAAGAAATCTGATGACGAATTATTTTTCTTTGCATATCTTAAGCCTAAGAAAACCATGAAGCCCAGATATAAAACGAATGCGATAATTTTCGCAATAAAATCGCTAGACACGTTTTGTCCTCCAAAAAGTTTTTTTATTTTATAAAGTTGCCTATTATAAACAAATTATGTAACTTTGTTGTCTATTTTTACAATAGGGAGAGAATAAATATTTAAGGCAGACAATAAAGGCAGCATTTGACAATCGTAATGTTTACAGTTATAAAGATTTTCAATTGTCGGAGGTTTTTTAAGGTTATGGAAAAAGTATCACGAAAGATAAAAACAATATTTTCTGTTATTTTTACATTTGCCGGTGTTTTTATTTTATTGGCTGTCGGTTTTATTTTACCTATTTATTATGTATCAGAACATTTTCCGCAAGCTTACAGTGTTACGATTGTTTGTTTGGCAGTAATATTTGTAATGTTTTTAATAATTCGTAATTTTTATCGTTGCTACCAAAAGTATAAGAACTTTTCAAAATTCATGAAACATATTTTAATTTTACGCCTGATGCCTTTAGTTTTGATAACAGCAGCCGTAATTTTGGAACTGTTATTAATCAGAACATTCTTTTTTATTCCTTTGATAATTTCAATATTACTCGAATGCGTTTTTAATGCCGGTGTAATTGTCGCTTGCGTTTATCTTTCAGCGTTTTTTAATTCAGTAAAATCTAAACTTAACGTGACAGAAAAAAATATTACGGATAATTAAAATGAAAATAGATAAAGATTTTTTCATGAAATTGTTTGATTTGGCATATATGCAACGTTGGAATGACAAGTTGCGTCCTATTCCGTTTATAGAAATGGACAAACAAGCTCATAAATTCATGATTACTTATCTTTTTGCAAAGCTTGAAGAAAAAGTGACTTCCATCGACTGGATTACAATCATCGAAGGTTCAATTTTCGAATATTTACAAAGAATGATTGTGACCGATATCAAACCTACAGTTTTCGATAAAGTGCGTCAAAATACTCAAAAAATGCAAGAGTTTAACGATTGGGTGTTTTTGCAATTAGAGCCGATTTTACGACCTTTAGGTGATGATTTTGTAAAGCGTTACCGGGAATATTTTGCGTTACCTGCGACTGATGTTTGTAAGAAAATTATTCATGCTGCCCATGTTTATTCATCGATGTGGGAATTTCAAATATTGGAAAAAGCAAATCCGGACGGTTATGACAATTTTTTTATAAAGAGTTGGTTTGAACAGCAAATGGAGAAATGTTACGATTTGCGAGGGATCCAAGAAGTCGCACTTTTTACGTCCTACAAAAAGTTTGTCAATCTTTGCGGACAGCTTCGTTTTCAAATCCGTTGGTCAAACTTAATGCGTTCACCTAAAACTTCGGTTTTGAGTCATTCCGTATTTGTCGCATTTACATCTTATTTGTTTACTTTATTGCAAGGCGGCAGTGCTAAACGGCGTTATAACAACACTTTCACCGGATTGTTTCATGATTTACCGGAAGTTTTGACACGAGATATTATTTCTCCGGTTAAAAATTCTGTTGAGGGATTGGGAGATTTGATAAAAGAATGCGAAAAAGAACAAATGCAAGCAATAGTTTATCCGTTGTTGCCGGAAAATCTTCAAAATGAAATTCGATTGTATACCGAAACAGAATTTGAAGATTATATTTTTGACAACGGGGAAATGAAAGTTTCGTCTACCGATGAAATCAATTCCTTGTACAATGATGACAAATACGACCCCAGAGACGGAAAACTTGTAAAAGCTGCCGATGAACTTTCGGCGTTGATAGAAGCCGATATTGCATTAAGAAACGGTTCAATCCATGACGAATTTGCATTTGCCAAAAGCAAATTGAAAAAGAAATATATCAAAATCGATAAAATCGGAGCACTTGATGTCGGCGAGCTTTTTAACAGTTTTTAAGAGATACTATCTTGTAAATTATAATTTTGATTGCAATTTTCAGTTAAGGAGTGATTATGAAAAATAATTTTGTATTGAAACGGATGTTTATGTTTTTAGCAATTCCAATATTGCTACTTTCAATAATAGGACTATTTCCTTTTTTTCAAAGTTTTATCATTAATTTAGGAAGTTCTTATTTGGGGCGACAATTGGATAGTACATGGTGGATGCCGAGATTAAGAATATTTTCTTCAATGATAATATTTCTTATTTTAACAGTGATTTTTTTTGTATATACAAACTTTGGTTTAATTATTTTTAAAGATATAAAAAATCAGTTTACCGATGTATTCAAATGTATTGGAGCAAAAGGAAATCGGCGTTTTTTTATTTTTATATTTGCGATATTTGTTATCGGTATATTCACAATTATCAGAGCAAATTATAGTTATATTGATGATATGGGGCGTGCTGCTCAAGGATATAATCATCTTGATAATTGGAGTAGGTTTCTTTCCGGAGCATTGGCTGTATTTGTTCATGCAAGTCCAACATTAATGGATATTTCTCCGTTACCGCAATTTTTTGCATGTTTGATATTAGCTTTCGGAGCTTTTATTTTTGCTTATACGGTAACCAAAGGGAAATTAACATGGTTGTCTTGTATAGCAACTTTGCCTATAGGATTATCTCCGTATTTTTTAGAAAATTTAACTTTTAAGTTTGATGCTCCCTATATGGCATTAGCTGTGGTTTTTGGAATTATACCTTTTCTATTTATTTCTAATAGAAAAGTGTTTGCGGTTGTTTCTTTTTTTGGGACATTAGGAACATGTCTTACTTATCAATCGGCTTCAGGCGTTTATATCGTTTTGACAATATTTTTTGCATTTTTGTTTTATTTTGAAAAAAAATGGGAACTAAAAAAAGTTTTTTCGTTTTTTGCAACATCAGCAATTTCTTATATTTTAGCGTTAATGGTATTTCGTATTTTCTTTATGGTGAATGATAATAGCTATGCTTCAACAGGAATGTTTGGAGCATCGGAAATTGTTTTGGGATGTCTTTCTAATGTGAAAAAATATTTATCATATTTGTACATAGATTTAGGACAGAGTGTATTTTTTGTTTTCTTTATATTAACAATAGTGTTTTGTTTATTGCGTATTTTAGAATTGAAAGAAAAAAGAATATTTTTGTTTGTCTTTATGATTGTATCTTTAGGATTAATGATGAGTTTGTCGTTCGGAGCATATTTGGCATTAAAGACTCCATTATGGAATCCACGTGCTTTTGCAGGTGTCGGCGTTGTTTTAGCTGCTTTTTGTATGTTGGCAGTTTGTGGAGAAAACAAAATATTACGTAGGTATTCCGGAATTGTTATAACTATTTTCTGTTATATAATGCTTGTCTTTGCAGTTTGTTACGGAAATACTATTGCTCAACAAAAAGAATACAATTTTTTACGTACAAACTTATTAATTACAGACTTAGCTGATATTTGTTCAGATATGAATGAAGTAAAACTTCATATTAATAATAATTTTGAAACAGCACCGACAGTATCAACGGCAGCTAAAATTTTACCGATTGCAAAGCGTTTGTGTAATGGTATTTTATTCTGTGCACCTGCCAGCGAGAATGAGACGCCTTGTCGGTTAACTGCTAAGGGATACTGCGGCAAACTCTGTAGCAATTCGCGAAGTTGGGGGGTATCGAGTTGTTCGTATCTGCCGGCAGACTGAGCTCCCCCTAGTGAGAATGCTCCCGCGCAATCGCGACCAATGGCCTGCATCATCGAAAAATAATTATTTTCCGAGATACCATGCCTGCGGGCTATAGCCCGGCGCAGCTCTGCTTCGGGCAGAAGGTTTTCTATAAAATATTCCACCTGTCTACCTTCGTGTCGGGCTTGATTCAAGGGTAGATGAACTGAAACAGGAAATCCATGCTGCTGCCATCCCTCTGCGTATTCGATATAATAATCAGCCTGCGAGGTCAAACCGAATACCCCCACTAGAATATCGCCATAGTATATCTCTAATCCTGTCGTCATCTATTTTCCTCTCTTCCTTGAGCATGCAACTCTATTCCCAGTAACGCGCATATTGCGAGCACCACCCCAAAACTAACATTTCGCTTTCCGCGTTCTACTTCACCCAACAAACGAGGACTACACATAGCCATTGCTGCCAGCATATCGATTGTCAATCTTGCTTGCTTCCTACGCTGGCGTATCATGCAACCCAGGTCTTTCAAATGTTCAACTTTCATCCCTTCAGGGAAGTTTTAGCACAAATACTCTCCTTCGTCAAGCTTTCCATCCTTTTATGTAATATTTTTAACGAAAAGCAAGTTTTATTAGAATTATATTCCCTTTGTGTAATGAA
>JAGANG010000029.1 GCA_017624275.1 Spirochaetales bacterium
CATGATGGAGGATTGCCAGGATTGAGACATTGGCAAAGGTTGAATTTTAAGGATAAAGTGGCAATCATTCTCCTCTCTAATGTCGTTATGGAGGAACCGCCCTTTCTTGCCCAATTGATGGAATACTTAATTCGCTAAATTCCAATTTGCTTAATTATGTTTAGTTTTATAGCGGTTTTGAATTTGCGACAAATACCTGATAGATTTGACTAAAACTACGGCATAACATACAAAGCAAAAAAGCACCAAAACCATCGCCGGAATCATCGTAATCAAAAAATCACGCAGTACTTCACCTGTCGGAATAGAAATCATATCAAAATGAGTCGCCGTGATAAAAACATAATACGGCACTGTAAACGCAAAAATTATCAATAAAGACAAAATTTTCCATGTTCGAGAGAGTTTTGTTGCTCCGAAATGTCGCATTCCCACCTGCATCAACCTTGATGCAAAATGAAGCATTATCGACATCAAAACCGGAAGATACGAGTGTATTACCTGCATTACCGAATTTTTATACAAAAAGAAATCAAGAATATTCAATATTAAAATAGAAACACTCACAAAAACCGAAATCATCGAGTATTGAAACGGAAAAACAAAAAATACAATAAGCGTTGCTATAAAAATCAATATTGAACCAACTATTTCTACACCGTAAAACAATTGAAACGGATGACTGACTTCCATAAAAACAGAAGCAATCAAATTAGGACGTATCAACCAAAAGAACGTTCCGATAAGTATAAGTTTTAATGCACGCAGCAAATCTTTCGTTTGTTCTTTATCCATATTTTCCTTCTGATATTCATTTTTTTAAACCGTCGCATGATAAACATTTTCGCTCCGATTGTAAAGATTATGAATCACAACTGTTTTTTCTTTGAGGCTCAATTTATTTTTAAAAAAGAATTACCAAAGCTTAAATAAAATCCCATATTGTCGATTTTATAAATAGAGGAATTAATAAAACGGAGATTTTTATGACTTTATCAGAAAATGATTTTAACCAAATTATAGCAATAATGACTAAATGCAGCGGAATCATTCCTCTGGAATGTCATAAACCGATGATTCGAGAATTTATCGAAAAGCGTCTGGATCAGATTCGAGATTACGAGCCTATCGTAAAATTTAAATTTCTTTTGGAACAAGAAAAAGAAGAGCTGGCAAAACTAATAAGCATATCTATCTATGACGAAAATTATTTTTTCCGTGAAGAAAAACACTTTTATATTTTAAAGCGAGAAATTTTCCCTGAATGGCATAGAAAAAATCCCGATTTAATAATGAACATTTGGGACGCTGCATGTTCTACCGGAGAAGAAGTCTATTCGTTGGCTCTTCTTGCTCAAGATTGTCAAATCATTCCGCAGATTGTAGCCAGTGACATAAGTGTCTCCGCATTGAATATTTGCTCAATGGGAAATTACAGTGCCGATTCAAAAAGATACGACGACGGTGCAATGTTTCACAATCTTTTGATGCCTTGCCTTACAGACAATAATCACCTTGCAATGCCGGGTGAAATCCGCAGTTTGATTCATACAAAACAAATTAATCTTGCTTCATTGAAAGATTATAATTTACCGATAAAACAACACGTAATATTCCTTCGTAATGTTCTTATTTACTTTGATGAAGAATTGCAAGCTGAAATCTTAAAAACAATTGCCGAAAATTGTCTTGCCGACGACGGTTATTTGTTCCTTTCACAAAAAGAAGCTGCTTTGATAAACAAAGAAATAATTCCTTCATGCTTAAAAAGAATAGTATTCGATGATATCAGCTATTTTCACAAATAATTTCTAAAAGTCTTTTTAATTTATATTTCATTTTTCTTTAATTTAATGTATTCATTTGCACAAAAAATATTTACTAAAATTAAAGGAAATAAATATGAATCTTACATTTGAACGAGAACGTGATATTTGTTCTGCATATTTAGATAGTTCACTGCATTTAGGAATTGCTCAATCACAATTGCTTATACAAGACGGAATTACCGAATGTTTCGAAAAACTCGGCTGTGACGGTATTGTCTATCGTGAAAATTTTAATGCATTCTGGGTTTTTACCAGAATGAAAATAAAATTTATCAATCGCCCGCAGTGGAGAGATCTTGTAAAAGTTAAGACTTTCCCGATTAACAATGCCGGCGTAAGAACTTGTGTTAATACCGAAATTACGGATTTACAAGGCAAACAGCTTATATTGGCAAATCAAGAAGCCTGCGTTTTAAATCTTGAAACACGCCGCCCGATGCGACTTACAAATCTTCCGTTCCCGAAAGAAAATTTCCCGGAAGCAGTTTTCAACACTCCGTTTGAAAAATTTGATATTTCAGAAGCAACTAAAGTTTACGAACAACGCATTCATTCGCAACATATCGATATGTCAAAGCATACGAATAATGTAGAATACGCAAAATTTGCATTGAATGTCTTTTCTGATGATTTCTTACAAACTCATGAGATTAAAGAAATAGAACTTCATTACACCGGAGAAAGCCGAGAGGGAGAACTTCTTGAAATATTCCATAAACAAGTAAATGATTCTACACACTATTGCCAAATCCGCTGTGAAGAACGAACTGTTTTTGAAATGAGTATTTTATTTTAAATTCTTTCAATTAATTTCGGGATTTATGAAACGGATCAAAATAATCTCGCAGGAATTCTCCTATGAAATTAAATGCGAGAGTTGTTACCAATAAATAAATCCCCGGAATTATAACCCAAGTATATTTTGTAATATTACTTACCGTTGTAGCATCACGAGAAATCAACGATCCCCAACTTACTGCCGGATCCACAATTCCCAATCCCAGATAAGAAAGCGTAGTTTCACCCAATATGTATCCGGGAATTCCGAGTGTAATACTGATAATCAAAATAGAAGAAAGTTGCGGAATTATATGTTTCAATAAAATCACAATAGCAGGAACTCCTTCTGCCTGTGCATTTACTACAAAATCTTCACGTTTCATACTGTGAACCATTCCGCGAATCAATCTGGCACTACCCGGCCAACTTACAAATGCCAAAATTATCGTAATAATCATATACGATTGACCGGAATCCATCGTACGACTCATTAACGATCGGATAAAAAGAATCAGATAAAGTCCCGGAATCAATATAAAAAATTCTGAAATTCGCATAATAATCCAATCTATCGTACCGCCGTAGTAACCGCTTATTCCTCCTAAAATTACCGCAATAGATAATGATATAAAAATTGCGATAATTCCTATTGTAAGAGAAACCCGAGAACCGTAAACAATACGACTGAAAATATCACGCCCCAAACTGTCAGCTCCGAAAAGAAATACGGGATAGCTTTGTACTTTGCCAGTTTGAGATTCTACATCTGTATATGGAATTTCCGTTCCGAATAAATGAATATTTGTTTTGAATATCCCGAACAAGCGATATTCTTCGCCTTGTACAAAAAATTTTACTTTATAATGTTCGCCGCGAATTCTTGCATAACGATAAGTCACTTCATCGAGTAATGCACGTTTTTGAACTTGAGGACAAAAACCATTTTCTACCGAATACCACACTAATGACGGCGGACAATACGACAATGACGGAAACACAGTATCCGGACGGTACGGAGCAATAAATTCTGCCAAAATCATCTGCAAATAAAGAAAAACAAGCACTGCAACAGAACAAAGTGCTACCGGTCTTTTTTTTAATAATGCCCATAAACGTTTCATTTTCTATTCCTTTATTTCGATGAATATCTAATTCTGGGGTCTACAATTGCAAGCAATATATCCGAAATCAACATCCCTGCCAGTACAAGAAAACTGATAAACATAATATTGGTCAATACCAAATTGATGTCTTCCTGTAAAACGGCTTCATACATCAACTTACCGATTCCCGGATAGCTGAAAACTATTTCCAAAATCAATGACCCGGAAAATAAATCTGCCAATAAATTGCTGCTGGATGTAATGTAAGGATTCAATGTATTACGAAATGCGTGATTAAAAAATATTCGCTTTTCATTTATCCCACGAGACCGCAACGCCGTAATGTACGGCATGTTTAATTGGTCAAGCATTGTCGCTCGAATCATTCGCACTGTCCCTCCGATTCCGGCAAGAAATGAAGCCAACAGCGGCAAACATATATGATACAAATAACTGAATGTAAATTTTACGGGAGCTTCACTGTAAGGGAAATCCGGATAAGCCGTAATCGGGAAAAGTCCTGTAGATGCCGCAAAAGCTGCAAAATTATCAACAACAAAATCGACGGAAACGCATGAAGAAACATCAAGATTCCACCGGAAACATAATCAAACTTCGTCCCGGCTTTTGATGAAAAATAAATTCCTATTGCAAAAGATATAACCGTAATAAAAATCAACGATATTACATTTAAAATCAATGAATTAATAAGTCTGTCTTTTACTAAAAAAAGAATCGGAGCTCGTGATATCAACGAACGCCCCAAATCGTGTTTTACTATTACTTGATGAAGCCAATTGAAATATTGTACATAAAACGGCTTATCAAGCCCCAAACGAGCCTTTGCCGCTGCAATTTCCTGTTCGTCAAAAAGATTTTTGTCTTTCCCCGGACGTGAACCGTTCGCCCCGGAAGAATTGAGCAATTCTTGTTTTACATAGCTATCTATAATATCACCGGGAGTCAATGCCATCAGTCCGAATACGGCAAAACCGAGAACAAACAACGTTACAAGCATTGATAAAGTTCGTGTTGTAATAAAAACTGCAAGAGGATGTTTTTTCCTAAATTGCAAAAAGAAATCGACTACTTTCATTATATTTTCCTACTCTAAATTTTCGGCGATTTTAATTTGCAATTTAGAAAAATTATTACTCGTCTTTTTCCGTTACCGAAACGACACTGACAATTTTAGAAGACAGAAAACCAAAACCAACCAGCTGTTTGTATAATGTTCCGAAAATGATTTTAAATACAGCAATTACCGGAATCGCAAAAACCATCCCCAGAAAACCGAATAATTTCCCGCCGGCTATGATTCCCAGAAATACAAGAATTCCGGGCAGTTCTACAGATTGGCTCAAAATTAACGGTTTTAAAACTTGATCCAACGCCTGAACTATTACAACAATCAATATAATGTTGAATACGTTCGGAGAAATACCAAACAGCGAAACATTATCAATAGGGAACAATCTACAAGCATACATTACTACTCCCAAAACTCCGCCCATAAAAGGACCGACATATGGAATAGCATTTAGAATTCCGGCGATAAGCCCACCGATAAGAGCTGCCCCGAAAGTAATACCGCAAATATACCATCCGAAAAAAGTTAAAAGTCCGATTACGAGACTTTCGATAAGCGTACCACGAATGTAATTCCCAAACATACTGTCTATTTCATGCCACGTAATTACGACCATCTCAAAATATTTGTTAGGCACTTTGCTCAACAAAAATCGTTCAAAATCCCCGCCTTTCCACAACAAAAAGAAAAGTAATACGCATGAAATTAATATCAACGTCGCAACATTCGATACTCCGGAAACAATTTTTCCGATTCTGGATGTGATTCCGGTAAATTTAAAATCTCCGAAAAGAGATGTGTATAAAGACGTAAAATCAATTTTAGAAACAATATCTTTTCCGTCGATTCCGAATCGTTCTGTTAAAAAACTACTGATTACCACTTTAGCCTGTTCGAAACCTTGCGTAATTTTTGCTTGAATACCGATAAAATATTCTTTAGACGGAATCATCGTTTTTATTACAAAAAACAAACTGATTCCTATTACCACAATAATCGTAAAAACTAATAATACCGCCCAAATTCTCGGCACTTGTTTTCGTTCAAAAAAAGCAACTAACGGGCTGGCTAAATAACTGATTATCATGGCTATAAGAACCGCATTTAACAAAGGCAAAAAAGAATATATTCCCAGCAAAATGATTCCGAGAAAAACCAATGCAATAGTAAGTTTTGCATAATTGATTTCTATAAAAGTTCTCCGTTTAAATCCCGGGTCTAAAGTATTAGCATTTTTTTTCATACATTAACCTCTGTCAGTTGTAACTGAATCTTGCAAAATTATTTCATCCACACTTTTTATTGTAGGAGATGATTCGTTTTGCAAGCTGTTGATATAATCTATCAATTTTTTATTTTGTAATTTTGCTTCCAGTAATTCGTGATTGGTATCTTTCAGACTTTTACCTTGTATAGATATAACGTTCTTTAAAAACTTTTGACATATTGCCGGTTCTTTTTTAAAGAAATTCGATAAACTGTCGGGAAATAAAAGAATTGTTTTTGCCGGTTCAGTACATACGGCATCGGTAGTTCGAAGAGTATCTTCATTTAAAAAAGCCATTTCTCCAAACATTCCGCCTTCCGTTATCTTTGCATACACTTCAGTATAATGTTTCATGTTAAAACGATTTGATTTGTCTGTTATAGTTTTTGTTCTTTGAATAGATATTTCTCCGGATCGTACAATAAATAATGCTCCGCACGGACTTCCTTCCTTAAATATATATTCATTTTTCTTATATTCTCGAGAATGAAATTCTGTGTATATTTTTTTTAATTCTCTGTCTTTCATTCCCTTAAACAAATCAATATCTTTTATAAGTTTAATTATTTCTTCTTTCAGAGGATCTCGAATGCTTCTTCTGGAAGATTTGTACATCGGAAGTCCCAGAAAAATGCTGTCATTTTCAGTCTTTACTGTTTCAACATCTGCTTCCTGACTTTCTGCCGCTTTTTTTATTTTTCGTTTAAACATTCCCTACTCCTAACTTTTTTTCGATATCTAGGTTGATTCATATAATAACTTTCATTTCAAATGAATAGTAATATCAATTAATTTTACATTTATTCTTAGCCTGTTCCAAAGAATAAATACAGCCGCAATAAGGCTGTCGATACAAATCGTACTCTCGTGATAATTCTATAGAATGTAAATATCCGCCACGCTTTTTAAAATCTGCCGGTAAAAATGCAATGCCCATTTCTGCTTCTATTTTTTTCCCTATTTCATACAACGCCGTTGCATTTTTGTAAGGACTCACGGAAAGCGTAGTCCCAAAAAAATCAGCCTTATTCTCTAATGCTTTCTGTGCGGTCTTACGCAATCGCAATTCATAACATCGATGACACCGCATTGCACCTTCAGGCAAAGTTTCTAAACCTTTGGCTATTTCAAAAAAACATTCCGGCTCATAATCTCCCGGCAATAAATCTACTCTGCCCGGTAAAGGTAATTCTTTCAATAACCGTTCTTGTTCCGCAAGGCGTTTATTATATTCTGCAAGTTCCGTAATATTAGGATTGTAATAAAAAACCGTAATATCAAAATGCGGCGAAAGATAAGTAAGACAGTGACTGGAACACGGAGCACAACAACTGTGCAAAAAAAGCTTTTTCGACTGCTGTACTCCCGAAAGTTCCTCTATAAGATTGTCTAATTCTTTTTGGTAATCAGGCTTCTTCATTATTATCTACTTTTTGATTTTTTAAATATTTTTCTTCAAATTCACTTGCCGGCATAGGACGGGCAAAATAATATCCTTGAACCATATCGCAACCGACTTCAGTCAAGAAATCAACCTGCTCTTGCGTTTCTACACCTTCTGAAACAACTTTCATGTGAAGACTTTTTGACAATTCTATAAATTTAGAAATAACTTGATTACCTCTTTCACGATTTTCATTTTCAAAAAATGCTTTATCCAGCTTCAGTACATCGACTTCCACATCTTTTAGCATATTAAGCGAACTGTAACCGCTGCCAAAATCATCAATGGAAATAGCAAATCCGTTTTTTCTTAATTTCTGCCCGAAATCTGCAAGAAAAATCATTTTTTCAAACATTGCACTTTCTGTTAATTCAAACTCCAATAAATTAACCGGAATCTTATATTTATTCACTACTTCAGAAATTTTAGAAAGAGTTTCTTCCTTTTGCAAATGTTGACGTGATAAATTTATCGAAATCGGTACTACAGGATATTTTTTATCTATCCATTCTCGTAATGTCTGACAAACTTGCTCCAGCATATAAAAATCGATTTCCGTCACAAAACCGTTTTTTTCAAACAGCGGAATAAAAGAATCCGGCGGAATCAAACCTTTGCCCGGATGAATCCAACGAACCAAAGCTTCTGCTCCGGCTATGGTTCGAGTTTTCAATGAATATTTCGGCTGTAAATAAAAAACAAAATCTCCGTGATTCAAAGCCGCTTGCATTTCACTTTCTATTTCTTTTTCACGCAAAATTTTTTCAATCATTTTGTCCTGATAGAATGCATAAAAGATTTGCAACGGCATATTTTTTATAGACTGACGTGCCAAACTTGCTTTATCTATAAATTGATTAACATGGGAAATAATATTTGTACTTTGAGCTTTTTCATTGATAATCATTTCAATAGAATCTTTATCAACCTTGCATATTCCCATTCTTACGATAATGTCGTAGTGATAATTTAACTTGTTTTTATAATTTTCAATATCATCTTTAATTTCTTTAAGACGCAAAATAAGCTCATCTTCATTTTGATAATGCATAAGAATCACAAAATAATCACCGTTAAGCCGTGAAAATATTTCATTACCATGCAAAGTACATTTTAAAATACCGCTTATATAACCCAACAACTGATTTCCGATTTTATAACCATAATGTTCATTAAACACTTTGAACTTATCAACATCAAAGTGAATCAATGCATAATTCGTATCTTTTCCTTTAATAAGAACCGTTCTGAAATCTTGCGTAAAACTCGAAAAATTACGATGTCCGGTAATAACATCATGATAAGCCAAACGTCGCAAGTTTTGTTTTTCCGAATGATTGGATAATATCAACAAAATCACCAATATTATTGATAAAATTCCTATTGCAAACAAAACTTCTTGCCCTGTTCTGAGTAAATTGACTCCGCCGTAAGTAGTCGCTTCGTCACGAATTGTAAGCCCGATAAAATATTGAGTATCTTTTAACGGCTGATAAATACAGTAAAGTTTTCTTTTTCCGAACATCAATGAAAACTCGCCTTTTTGATGTGCAGCAATATTTGTATCTAATTCTTCAAAAACTTCTTTATTTTTAACATCACTGTGTACCAGCATTTCTTTAATTTTTGAGAAAGAACCGTATTTTTTTTCTATTTCTGTAGGAACCATCACATTGTCCTTATCCAGCATAAAAAATACATTTATATCTTTTTCAAAAATAGGAAGAGAGAATGTTTCCCGATACAACTCAGCCGAACTTACGGCAAATACAACGCCTTTAAGAAGCCCGTTAGAATAATAACAAGGCGAACTGTAAAAAAACAGAGATAAGTTTTCTAAATCATCCGGTAAAATATCAGAAATCTCAGGCAATTTCACGGTAAAAATACTGTTTCCACTTTTCATCAATTTCGAAAAAATCGCACGCTGTTCTTCTTTAATCTCAAAATTTCCGATGTAATTTTCGTATACAAAACAGCCCTTTTCCGTAGGACGCACAAATCCGGTAATCAAAAAATTGTTATTAAATTTGCTGTCTTTCATTTTACGTATAGTCGTTTCCGGCGATGTCCCTTTATTATCCAATTCATCAAGATGTTCGGCTAATTCTTCCGTACGATGCAAATCATTTATCAATCGTGAATACAACATATCTGAACAATATTGAGTTGTTTCATTAATAAAAATTTGTTTTTCCCTTTTCAACGACCTTTCTATTAATATTTTAAAAGAAAATAAAAACAAAATAATACTCGCAATTAAAAATGAAATAACTGCAATCTGTCTAACTTTTTTTGAAGTCAATTTTGCCTCCGTCCTAGTAATATTCTACCAATTGATCATTTTCATCATAAGTATCAATTCTGATTCTGTTACCGTTTTCATCATAAACATATTTTAAATATCCGGTCTTCTTACCTTCTTTATTAAATTGATCTACTTGCGACAATTTTCCGTCTTTTCGGTAATATTCAATACTGTAATCACCGTTTTCTTCTACTTTCTTTTTTTGTAATTCAGCATTTTTCGCCTTTTCAGCTTCTTCTGCTTTCGCTTTTTCGATAGCTTTTAAACGTTCTAATTCTTTGGCTTTCTCAAGAGCTTTTTGTCTTTCCCGCTCTTTTTTCAAACGCAGCTGTTCTGCTTTTTTACGTTCCTGCTCAAGTTTCTTTTGTCTGCGTAGTTCAGCCTGAAGCTTTTGTTTTTTTATCTTTTCTTGACGCTGCTTTTCTAAAGCTTCTTGTTTTTCACGAAGTTCTTTTTCTTCCTGTAATCGCTTTGCTTCCTGTTCTGCCAGCAATGCATTTTGATTTTCTGCTTCTACATATTCACGTTTTTCTACAGATCGCTCTTGAAGTTTTTTCAACAGGGTAACATCAATCACTTCTTCTTTTTTTACTTCATCTTCATCGGATACAATATCAGCAACTGTGGTACCGATATTTTCATTAAGCTCTAAAATATTTTCGAATTCTTCATCTTTGAGCAATTTATTATTTTCTATAGCCAAAGCATTAATTTCCTCTCTGTCAGAACGATTTGCCGACATAACAAGGATTCGTCGATTGGCATTTTTGGCAACTTCATATCGATAATATTCCAAAATCATCTCTTGATAAGTTTCTATCGCTTTTGATTTTTCCCCAGTTTCTTCCAACAAACGCCCTCTGTAATATGCAATCTTTGCCTGAGCTTCTTCGTCTGTATCAGATTTTTCCAATCTGTCCAACATTTCCTGAGCATTCTGAAATGAATTCAATTGAACTAATTTTACTACAGTATCGATATTATCGCCTTTCCCGTTTTTAATAAGGTAATCAGCTTTTTGTTTAAAATCGGTAATATACATCAACAAGATTGCTGCTGTAGCTGCGATTTCCTCATTACGATTTTCATTAATAATGCGTGTAAGTTTTTCCACAGCATCATCGTGTTCGCCCAAAAGCGACAAACAATATCCTTCATGCAACAAAACCGGCGATTGCTTTTTTTGTTCATCAAAAGAATTATAAATATTTTGAGCATCCCGAAAACGTCTGTTGTTTTCATGATAAAACGCAAGCGACAACGCCGCATTATTTTCTTTTTGCTCTTTTGTTAATGTCAGAAAAGGTTTTCCCAATAAAAACCGCAATCCGTTTACTGCCGGCATAGAAATATAATCAAATATTCCCAATTTTCTTTCCGGAGCTTCCTGCTGAGTCAAAATACTGATTGTTTTTAATTCTTCTCGGTCGTACTCCGCCTCTGTTATCAATCCGGAATATAAACGCCGATTTATTTCGTATTTGAATAAAATATCTACCGTATTAAAACCACGCTGTTTTTTATTCAATTCATCTACGGCATTTGAAAGTTCATTTAAGTGAATAGAAACCACGGAACGATTAAACATAAACACAACGGCAAAAATAAGTACAATAGGAATGAAAATCATCCATAAACGTAGTTTCATTATTTCACCTCAATTATAATCAATGTTTCATCATCCTTTCGCTCAGCATCTTTTGTAAAACGTTTAAAACGGGCTACACTTCGCTCCAACAGCAAATCTACTTTACGACAAGATTCCGGATCCGGTTTTTGACGTGACGTAATATCATCAAATATTTTATGGTCAATTCTCGGTAATTTCACATTCGTTTCGATTTCTTGATTAGATACCTGTAAAAGTTTTATCAAGCCGCTTTCGTCAAGGAAATTTTCCAGCGACGAACGAGATTCCGTAATACCGTCACTGTACAAAACAATACAATCTCCCGGTTGCAATTGGATTTCGGCGGCACTTAAATTTACCGACATTTCCCCGGAAACACCTATTACAAATCCGGATAAATCAAAAGTTTCGACTTCACTGTTTTTATGAAGAATAATAGGCGTCGGATGACCGGCACATGAATATTTTAACACTCGGGTTTGAGGATTATAAATCAAATAATATGCCGTAAAATATGAAGAATAACGCTCCATCATATTATCAAACGTCGTATTTAAAAAACGCATCATTACGTCCGGCTCTTCAAAGTTTACCGCAACAGCCCCTAAAAGTTCTTTTATTTTCATCGTAATCAACGCTGCCGGAACACCGTGTCCTGCAACATCCGCAATAAAGAATCCATAATTACCGTTAGGAAGTTCTATAAAATCGTGAAAGTCTCCGCTGACTTTTTCCAATGGATTATCATAAACCGCAATTTGACAATCAGGAAATTCTCTTATTTTCGGATAAATTCCTTTTTGTACCTGTCCGGCAGAATCCAACTCCATATCCATCAAATGATTTTCTTCTCTTAATCCGGTAACAAAAGATTCTACCGATGCAGCCATTTTATTAAATGTAGTTCCTACCAGAGCAAACTCATCATTACTTTTTATATCAACACGAGCAGAGAAATTTCCCGCAGAAATATCATCAGCCGTCTTTTTAAAACGCATTAAAGGCTTAACTATAATTTGTCCCAGAACTATCCCGACTAATAAATGAACAAGGACTAAAAGTATCAAAATTACTATCGCCTGACGATAAAGACGATCCATGTGATTATTTATTGTTGATAAATCCAATGTATAAGAAATTATAATATTTTGAGTTTGCGGCGTATAAAAAGGGAAATAAAAAGAAATCGTTTTAGATTGTAAATAAGTACCGAACTCTTTACCTTCCAAACTTTTCGCCGCCGCAGCCGCATTTGCACGACGCAATTCCTCGCCTTCTACTTCCGTAATATTCTCATTTGCCTTCTGTCCTAAAATTTTACCCGTATCGGTAAAAATCAAATAATTATCAAGAATATTTCCGAGTACACCTTGCAACGCTTCTACTACAGATTTGTCATCTTCAAATTGAGTAGAATTTAGAAGTGCATTTTCGGCAATTGTTTTAATCGGTGTATGAATTTGTGATGTCATATTATTTGCTTGGTATTGACTGTTTTCAGCAATCAAATCCATTTGATTTTCAAAAATCATCGTAATAAAAAAAGAAATATTTATCACACTTAGAATTAGATAAATAAAACTGAATTTTACTGTAATTTTTTGCATATATCCTTCTTTATAATAATAATTTGTATTAACTTTTCGTACCCTATATGTTTTCCTGAATTTTACAAGATACCTTTTTTTAAAAACTCTACCAAGTACTTTTAATATTCGGTTAATGAAACTAAAAAAATCAAAGTAAATGGCATTGTTACAATTTACTTTTTTAGCTGAATACTATATATTAATGATTTTTTTATTGATTACATCGATTTCAACTAATTGATATTATCAGGATTTTTTATGATACAGCAATTTGACATTCAAAAAAAAGGTTCTAAAAAACTAAAACTCATATACATTGTACTCTTTATCGGTGCTATCTTATTTTGCGTATCTGCCGTGGCAAGTGCAAAATTTATTATGTTTATTCCTGCATTTTTTTTATTCTTTTTCGCAGTTCGCACATATATTTCACGCAAACGTATACTCGGTCAAAAAATTGAAATCGATGACAACAGCGTAACTTACTATCTGTGGACAGGAGAATGTGCCACATTAAACTTTTCCGAAATCACATACGCCGGTTTTTATGCAAAAAATCCGGCAAAAATAAGATACGGTGAAGGTTTATATATGTACTCAGACAGTGCCGATCGTTATTGTTTAATCGGAACGGACTTTGAAAATAGTAATGATTTGTACAATTTACTGAAAGAAAAATGTAATGCTGCCAATGTAAAATGGCAAGATTTAAATTATTGCGGAAAACACGGTCTGGTAAAAAGACTTCGTGAATTATTAAATATCAACGATTCCGAAACAGACAATTCGGAATCCGAAAAATTACAGGAAACAAGCGTAGAATAATTTTTATTCTGTGCAAAATTATAATTTTTTCCCATAAAAGAGGAGTTGGGGTTATGCATCATTTTATTTTTAGCCGTGGGCCTATAAAATTGTATCCGTTACCGGGAACAGAAGAATATGTAGCAAAAGTTGCTCGCTGGCTTGCTGGTAATTTATTGAAAGAAGCAGAAAAACAAAAAGCAGATTTGGCTGAGATTCTTTACTTAGATGAAGATGAAATAGTTGAATTGGATAAACATTTAGGTAATAGAGAAGACACCCTGGAATTTATTGTCAATACTTTGACCGGTCACTTCGATTACTTCGCACATCGTAACGGAGCAATGGAAGTTTCACTGAAAGAAAGTTCTCGAAAAAAAGACGTTTTTATTTTCCATACTTTCAGCCCGGCAAATGTTGTTGATTACAACAAAAAAGAAGTTACGCTGTCTCTTTCCGATCAGGAAATTTTACTTTACAACACTCTTGACGCATTCCTTGAAGCAAAATGTGATTCTATCAGAATTTTCGAATTGAATCTCGGACAAGCCAGAAGTGACCGTCCAAAAGGACGCGGAAGCTGTAACCTTCGAACATTCTTCCGCAACATCACTGCAAACGGTGCCGATCACATTATGATGTATCAAATCCATTCTAAAAAATCATTAATCGGAATTGATAATCGTTTGACTGCTTACGATAACCTTCGAGGTGAAGCGTTGTTGAAAAAATTTATCTTGCGTGAATATGTTAAGTCTTTAGATTACTACCACGACGTAGTAAAAAAAGATTGGCTTTTCAGTTCTGTTGATGCCGGCGGAAAAGAATTTGCCGCATCATTTGCAAAATCTTTTGATGTCCCGCTTTTGGTTGTTGATAAACGTAGAAATTCACTTACTAATAATATTGAAGAAGTTACTATCCTTAAACCTGATTCACTTTCTATTAAAGATAAAGTTGTATTCATCGCAGATGATATGATTGATTCCGGCGGAAGTATCGTTGATGTTTGTAAAAAATACAAAGAATTAGGAGCAAAAGAAGTTAATGTTGCCGTTGTTTACGGATTGTTCTCGCCGCCGGCAGAAGAACGTTTGCAAAAACTTGTAGCAGAAGGCGTGTTAAATAAAGTAATTATCACAGATTTGGTTACTCCGAGTGATGAATTCTTGAAAAACAATCCTTATATTCAAATTGCTGATACAACTTACACTACTGCACGTGTAGTACAAAAAACAAGTCAAGGTCAGTCTTTGGGTAAATATTTCATTGCATTAAATGCTGAAAAATATTTAACAAAACTTAATAAAAATGATTAATTTATAATTTCAGTACGAGAATCAATGTTCATACAAAAATGGACTTTGATTCTCGTAATTAATAAAAACAGTACCCACCGTATTTCGGGAGCGGAGGAAATGAAAAAGTATATATTTTTATCAGTCATTGCAATATTGTTTCTTCTGAGTAACTGTAAAGCTCAAAATATTCAAAATACCGTTACACTGGATAAAAATACATTCACTCCTGCGTCATCTTATGTTTCTACAACAAAAACCAATCTACTGGGAATCGTTACAGTCAATCGTTTACGATTAAGATCTTCAAATGATGTATATGCAAAAACTATTCGTTATCTGGATCAAGGCGATATGTTGAATATCATATTAAAAGACGAAAAACGTATCAGAATAAATAATATGGAAGACTATTGGTATCAAGTAGATTTCAACGGAACAAAAGGCTGGATTTTCGGGTACTACTTAGAAATTTACACCGATTACCTTCAGGCTCAAGAAGCGTCAAATCGTTACAAAGGAAGTCGTAAAAATTCTAATAAAGAAGAAGATAATGACCGGCTTTCCGTACGTACCGCTTTTGAATTCGGCGAACGTTTTATTAATAATAACCTCTTATTTTTATCCGACGGGCAACTTTTGGAAGTAACGGATTTTGTAAACGGTAAAGCCAATGTCGTTCTGTTAAGCACACCTGTGGAAAGTTATATTGTCGATACGGAAAGCAACGGCGAACTTTTGTACTATATCGGAAAACAACAACGCTCAAAGGCATTATTTCGCTACGATTTTAAAACTAAAGCCGAAACTTTATTATTAAAAGACGTTGAGAAAATGACTTTTGACTTCCGTGCCTGTTACGGCGTCGTGGTCGGGATTTCAACTATTGCAGACAAAAAAAATACCGAACAATGGACTTTAAGAAAAATAAATTTACAAACCGGCGAAGCAACTAATTTTGCATCTATCGAAAAGGCAAATGACGAAAATATTATTACTGACCCTTTATACAATTCATTGTTGCGTGAAAGAGGACGCCAAATATATTTAGAACTTGATTACCCTCGTGGTGTTGTATATTTTCGTCCGCCGGAAGAAGACAAAGTTTATCTTATTTCACTGGAAGACGGAAACTTTATCAGAACGACATTTATCCCGGAAAATGACTTTGTGATAGATGTAAATCGCAGTTTAAATATTGAGCGTTCTTTTGATGATACGGGAAAAATGAAATACTCACTGCAATTACACGACAACTTATCCGGATACACAAAAGAAATTATAAAAACTTCAGAAAATCCGATTAATTTCGTTTTACATAAATACAAAGACCTTATGGCTGTAACAATGCTTCAAATGCAATCGGACATTCCGCAAAATAAATGTTACCCGTCATTCATTTACATTATGTCATTGTCAAATTATTCTATTATTCCGGTTTCCACATCTGGTAATTCTTATCAACCGCAGTGGAGACGCTAAAAAATAAAAAATCGGAGATTCAATTGAGTATTCAAGAACTTTTTAAAATCGGCGGCTGGGCAATGTGGCCGTTATTGTTTTTTTCTGTAATTACCGTCACTGTTATTTTGGAACGAATCATTTTCTTTATACGAACCGATTGGAAAATTACTCCGATCAAAAAAGGGAAAAGGCATTGCCCGGCTGCAGAAGTTTTTCTTGCCGGAAAAAACAGTCCGCAGGAAAGTAAAATTTCCGCAATGGAAACAGAAGCCGCTCACCAATTAACACTGCTCGAACAAGGTTTTTCACATTTATCGGTAATCGCCTCAATCTCGCCGGTTGTAGGCTTTTTGGGGACGGTATCGGGGATGATCGGAGCATTTGCATCCATTGCCAATGCAGCAGATGTCAATGTAAAATTGGTCGCCGGCGGAATATTTGAAGCGTTGATTACTACAGCTTTCGGTCTAATTGTTTCCTTGGCTGCATCTGTCAGTTTGCATATTTTGCAGCAATGGACGCAACGCTGGACTGCAAATATGGAATATTTCGGTACAAAAATTGAATCTTTACCGGAGAATAAAAATGAAAATAATTCGCAAACAATCAAATAACAATAGCGATCCCGGAATATTCAGTGATTTAGCCTTTCTTTTGATTATTTTTTTTATCGTATTAGCAACATTTGCTACCAGATATACTTTGCAATTAGATTTTCCCGCATCGAAATATTCCGAAAAGAAAGCAACGATTATCGAAATCACTTTACCGGGAAACGACTTTGCAATTTATAAAAAAGAAACAATTCCGCTGAATCATTTAAACGATTTTTTTACCCGAGAAAATTTTTCTCCCGAAAGCGTTGTAAGATTACAAGTCGCCGCAAATTGCCCATATCAACAAGCCGTAACATTTTTAGACAATGCAGGAAACGCCGGAATAACATCCGTAAATATTGAATTACTGGACAATAACAAATGAAAATTCATCGCCGAAATAAAAACTTTCCGTCATTTTCCACAAATGCAATGGCCGACATGGCTTTTTTACTGTTAATTTTTATTATAATTTTCATGCGAGATCCCGTTCAACAAAAAATCAACTACGCAATTTCCGGGGAAAATAAAAAACTCGAAGGACAAGCCATCACGGTTTATATTACGCCTGATGAAAAATATTTTCTGAACGGAAAAGAAATTTCTCTTTCACAAATTGAATCGGAATTCATTTCTGCCGTACAAAATAATCAATACCCGGAAATCCGACTTTCTGCCGATAAAGACACTCATTTCATAGTTGTAGATAAAGTTTTGCAAATCTTACGAACATTAGAATATCCGGCCGTTTCATTAGTAGTTGAAAAGGATACACCATGATAAAACGGTATTCCTTGTTTTTCCTAATCGCATTATTTATACATTCATTGTTTTATTTCTTTCCGACACAAGATATTAAAAAAGATGAATTACAAGAGAAAAACAACAAGCCAAAAATCAACACTTTCAGAATGGTTGATTTACCTGTGCAAAAGCCGGAAACCGTAAATATCCCAAAAAAGACTCATGTACCGCCTAAGAAAAATAAAGAAAGCGTTGTTGAACAAAAAAGTGATAAACCACAAATTCAAGCTGATGAAAACACACAGCCGACAGAATCCTCACAACAACCGCAAGTTATTACCGAAACAAATAATTCTCCAGCTGTTTCTGATAATGAAGAAATTTTCTTTCATGCTGCCGAAGTTTCCGTTTTGCCGTCGCTACCGGCAAGGCTTTTGCGACAACGTCTGCATTATCCGCAAGAAGCCCGACGGCGTGGAATTGAAGGAATTGTATACTTACAGCTTTATATAAATTCAAAAGGAATAGTAGAAAAAGTCGAAATTCTCCGTGAAAAACCAAATTCTTCATACGGATTCGGAATTGCCGCCAAAAATGCATTACTCGGAATAAAAGGAACTCCGGCAAAACATAACGGCAAAGCCGTCGGGGTAATTTTTCGTTATCCGGTGCGTTTCACTCTGGAAAAATAAAAACGCCTTTTACTCCATTGAAAACAATGAAATAAAAGGCGTTTTATTCGAAATTCAGCTGTTACCAAAATTATTGGGCAACTTTCATTCCTTCAAAAAATTTCATAACTTCTTCTCTTGTGTTTGCTTTACACACAACTTTATCGTTATTATTC
>JAGANG010000030.1 GCA_017624275.1 Spirochaetales bacterium
GTATTTCCGGCAAAAAGATATTTTTCTAAAATTTTTTTAATTTTGGTAGTGTCATTTTCGATAAAATCGATTATACTGTTATACATAAGGCAGTTCTCCTTTGCGTTTTTTGTTTCGTCACTTAAAACTTTATACAAAGGAACTGCCTTTTTCAATATTTATTTTTCCGAAAGTTTTTTTACGCTAACCTCTTGTTTAAAATGTAAAACCATACAAACCCTTACAAATATTTTTGTTAATGATTCACAATTGCTTTTTCTTTGTAATTGTGTATAATATGACTAAGAAATCAAAAAGATTTCTGTGACAAACACGCTTCACAATGTGCGACAAAGAAACATTGTTTATGCAAAGGCACTTCGCAATGTGTGCTCAAACATTGCTTATTCAAACACGCTTCACAATGTGCGACAAAGAAACATTGTTATAAGAGCTAATGTTTTACATTGGCTCTTTTACATAAAGGAGAGATATGATTAAAAACGGAATGTACTATATTACCGAAGATTTCAAACAACTAATCCGAAATCTAGGTGGCGAATGGAACGATCAAAAGAAACGCCCCATCGTTTGCTTAATGCAATCAACGGAACACCCTGATTTATATTGGGCAATCCCTGTTGGGAAAGTCAATCATAGAGATGATAAAGCCATGGAACGAATTAAATCTTTTATGAATAAACCCACCAGAGATCTGAGATGCTGCTATTACCATATAGGAAGAACTACAAATAAATCAATATTTTTTATTTCAGATGCGATTCACATAACAGATAAATATATTTCAGAAGAACATCTTGGTTCCGACAACAAACTTCACATAATAAAAAATCCCCATTTATTACAATCACTGCACTATAAGTTGAACCGAATTCTTAATTTTGAAGCTTCCAATAAGAATTATTTCCGACAGCATATAACCGATTTAAAAATTCATCTGCTAAGAGAACTGGAATCCAAAAAAGTATAGTTATCAACCGGTGAGGTGATCCAAACGAAAAAGGCGCAGCTATCTAGCCACGCCCTCCGCAATTCGGCTCACACCGACATAAATTTCTGAAATTTTATACCAGGTCCGGAAACCAACGATTCCATCCGGTGTTAATTTAAAAATCTGCTGGAAGGTTTTGACAGCCTCTTCAGTCGCCGGACCAAAGATTCCATCCTCCGCAATTTTAGGAATAAGCGGGTACGCATCCGAGATGACATTGAGCTGTGCCTGCATCTGACGCACCTTATCGCCGGAATCTCCGACACGAAGCGGCGAACCCGGATACGAAGACGGAATACCCGAGATCACATCGGTCGCATTGATATACATGGAACTTCCATAATAATTCCGAAGAATCTCAATCGCCGTATACCCACGGTCTCCCAGAGATTTACTGCCCCACTGGCTCATCCAGTTCGGACAGGTAACATTTTTTCCATCACAATACTGCGTCAAAATCGGCTGCAATACACCCGGACGGGAAAGATAATTACTAAAGATCTCATCCACCACATTCGAAATGCTTTCGAACACATTGCGGTTCGGAATCCATTTATGATCGTAAGCGGTCGAACTTGTAATTGTAAAGTCATATCCTTTATTGCGATACCACTCTGTAAAAACACGGTTCAACGTAAATGACTGGATTGCAAGAATATTCGCCTGCAATGTCGCTTCCGGCCAAGTCGAATAAATCTCACTGCTCGCTACATTTTTAATGTAATCGCGGTATGGAACATAATAATCTTTCGCGGATCGGTCGCTTGGCGGACCATTATGAACAACGATGTATTCGGGAATAACCACCCGGCTCAGTACGATCTCGCCGGTCTCATCAATGGATTTAATCTCATTTTCCGCAATCTTTGGCGGATAATCTCCCCAAAGTGTATGATCCGGGATAACATAAAGTTCCGTGTCACCGCTGATTGTCGGCGAAGTGGGAAGAAGCGAAGCATTCTGAATCGCTGTTTCCCCGGAAAAAATCTCGGCACCGCTGACGCGAAACGGTTCAAATCCCGGGGCTGTGATCGTAATCGTATATTCGGCATATGGTTTATTCGCTCCGGGCTCCATGCTGTAATCTACAGGCGGTGCCGGAAGTGTCAGCTCAGGAATCTGCCCGAGGGAATTTGTCGTAGTCTGTTCAATGATCTGTTCCGGATCACTGTCTCTCGTTATCTGAACCTTCGCACCGTCAATCGGGCGGTTATTCACTTCTGAAGTAACATTGACATCCAATAAGCCTTCGGTATCCGAAGAAGTGACCGAAGCAAAAAGCTCCGGACGGGGTGTTGTTGTATTCAACGCATTCACCAAAATCGTTTTGTTACTTGTATTTTATGCAATCACTTGGTAAATGTGAATTTCCTCCTTTTAAAATTCTTCTACATCATCCCAAAAATACGCACCAATTTTATTGATATAATGGTAACCCTTTACGGTTCCGGACACCTTACAATTCTCAATCTTTCCATACAAAAGATTTCCGGCAATTCCGCCGACGTACAGCCGTCCATACACATTGGTTCCTTTTAATTTCAAATCTCTTACCGTTCCTTTCAAAACACTGGGACAATCACTTTAATTCATCATTCGGAATGGATCCGCCTGATCCCAAGCAAGTGGATTATAAAGCCAGCTCCTGTCTCTCAAAAGTGGTGCCTGAACAGAGACTTTGTTTCTAACCACTTTTATGTTTTGAAATTTTGTTCGACTTCCTCTCACATAAAAGGATAACTTTTTCTTTAGATAACGTTCATACGTTTTTTTACTGATTCGTATTTTTTCTCCACCTTTTACCTGCAAATATTTCAATGACTGAAAATCAGACAGATCCGGAACTTTTTTCGACACTGTAAATTCCAAATGGCGAATTTTATTGTCTTTTGCCACTTTAATTTTCTTAATATCCAAACTCTTTTTTGTTGCATACGTTACCTCTACAAGCGGATTTTTCTTGTCACTCAAAATATCTCCCTCATACATTACATATTTCTTGCCTACCTTACGCTTTCGGTAATCTTCCTGCAGTTTTTTAACGTCAGAACTTGTTAATTTTCGCTTCTTATGGATATCTTTTATTGGTGTCAAATAATCCTGGCGTTTATATTTTCCGCTTATGATCAATTTTTCTAATTTTTTATTTTTCCGCAGATCCAGGACTTTCGTCTCTGTATCTCGTAAAACAAGGCTTTTCAAATTTTTATTTGCGCTAAGATCCAGTTTTTTAATCTCAGTAATCTGAAAAGGTTCGCAAAAAACAGTTTCTTTATCCGGACAGCCGAACTGTAATTTTTCCAAATTGACTGCTTCTTTCAATGAAAGCGTATCAAAATGATATCCACAGCCAAAACACAAGTTCTTGATTTGCGGAAGCGGCATTCGTTCTTTAAATTGTTTCCATTCTTCTTTTCCAAATGCGAATGCCTCATCAGTCCTCTTTGGAGCATGTGTGTCTACCTGTTTGTCGTCTCCAATAAACAAATCCGTTAGGTTCTTATTTTTCAATAAGGAGCCTTGCGTATAGCGGTATCCTAAAATTTTCAATTGTCCGAAATACTCTATTCCCTTTAAGGACAGCTTCTGACCTTCCTTCATGTGTTCTCCTGCATTTACATCTTTGTTATTAACTGTCGATATGATTGCCGCAAAAGAATACTCTTGTTTTTGAATAAGAGTTTCATCTAACTCTCCACACATGACAGACACTTCCGTAACACAATTACGCTCTTCCAGACTCAGTTTTCCATCTCCATTCTGATCAATTTTTCCTGCAAAATCACGCAATGCTTGTGATGGAAAATTTTGTTCATTGATCTCTGTTAATTCTGCTGCTTGAGAGAAGTTCGCTGGCAGTAAAAATAGAATTAATAATAGCGTAAATAGAATCGTTTTTTTCATAAATTTTTCCTCGCTTTCGCTTTTTTCCAGTATAACATACTTTTTCTATAAATTCACCATTTTTTGACAGACAACAACAGTTTAAGGATAGACGACAAAAATATTTCTATTAATTATGCTGCTTGAGAATATTCCCAAGCAGCACAAATGAAATAGTTCTTTTTGTTATATCGGTCTCCTTAAACAACCGAATTCATTACAATATTGTCACTTTTTTCTTTGATGCCTTTACCTTCTTTTGAATAATACCGTTTTTCACAAATACACAAGCCCAATTCTTTTTATTAAATGTTTTTCGAACCCAGCTTGATTTTGCTTTAATGCGAGTTGTTTTTATGGTATGCAAATCTTCTAATTTTGTAAGATTCCGGACATCTAAACTGGTATTATCAACAAAATAGTAAAGTGTAGCAATGTTATTTTTCTTCGGAAACCGTATCTTACAACTAACTTTTTTCTTTGGTTGATAATAGTAATA
>JAGANG010000031.1 GCA_017624275.1 Spirochaetales bacterium
ATTTTCTCAAAAGCTTTGACATTATAAAATATCTTGTGGGTTTTATCATTAAAAATAAGTTTATCATTTTCCGCAAACGTCTGTTTTACCGTGTAAATTGGGATTTCGGCTCCGAACGGGTCGAACATACAGATAAAAATGATATAACTCTCTTTCATGTTTGAAAAGAATTCTCCCTTTTCGAGCTCACTGATATCCATTACGCCTTGATAGTATCTTGTCCGCAATTCAAGATTTCTTTCGTTCGTTGTTTGCAACTCAATGTCAAAAACACGATTGCTGTCTTTGACGTAAACATCAAGACGAATTCCACGAGATTCGGATGTCAGCTTAAAACTTTTCTGCGGTTCCTGAAACACCAATCGCTCAATCTTGATGTGTAACAAAATTTCCAAAAGCTCTTTGCAAATATCCGGGTCTGACATGACTTTACAAAACATAAAGTCATCCGTGATAGTTAAATCTTCCCAACGTTTAAAATTACTCATTTCTTATTCCTTAAAATATAATTTAGGGAAAAAAACTTTCCCATATATTTTAAATGCAAAAAAGTTTTTTTTATTGCATGTTTGGCGAAAAAAGTTGAAGTTTTTTTATTTTACCTCGTGAAACGTGGTTTAACGATGTTTTAGCCTAAATTAAATTTGTTGGTTTACCAGAATAAAAGTCTGACACCGTGAAAAAAAATTGAAAAGTTGTAGAAATGAAAAAGAGCGGAAAAAACATCCGCTCTTTTTTATGTATAAAACGTTTATAAGTTCTTTAATGCTTATAATTTAGCGATATTTTCTGCTCTTGCTTCGTCAGCAACAGCTTTTGCAACAACTTCTACTACTCGTTTATCGAAAGCTCCGGGGATAATGTATTCTTCTGAAAGTTCGTCGTCTGTAATAATAGATGCAATGGCTTTTGCTGCTGCGATTTTCATTTTTTCAGTAATATCGCTGGCTCGAACATCTAAGGCTCCGCGGAATATTCCCGGAAATACAAGAACATTATTAATTTGATTAGGATAATCAGAACGACCTGTAGCAACGACTCTTGCTCCGCCTTTTTTAGCTTCTTCAGGCATAATTTCCGGAGTAGGGTTTGCCATTGCAAATACGATAGCATCCTTTGCCATTGCAGAAACCATTTCAGCTGTTAAGACATTAGGACCGCTTACACCGATGAAAATATCTTTTCCTTTAATAATATCAGCAAGTGAACCTGTTTGATTATTACGGTTTGTACATTCTGCCATGGCAATTTGTGCCGGATTCATCCAGTCTTGTCCTTTTGCCAAAGCTCCGGCTTTATCTACAAGTACAATGTCACCCACGCCGAACTGTAATAACAATTTTGCTATACTGATACCGGCGGAACCGGCTCCGTTAATTACAATATTTACGTCTTCTATTTTCTTGCCGACAAGTTTTATCGCATTTAGAAGACCGGCAGCTACTACAATAGCGGTTCCGTGTTGGTCATCATGAAAAACCGGAATGTCCAATTCTTTACGCAATCTTGATTCTATTTCAAAACAACGAGGTGCACTGATATCTTCTAAATTAATTCCCCCGAAAGTCGGAGCTAAATATTTAACGGTATTAACAATTTCATCAACATTTTTTGTATCAAGACAAATCGGGAACGCATCAATTCCTGCGAAAGTTTTAAACAAAATAGATTTTCCTTCCATTACGGGCATTGCTGCTTTCGGTCCGATGTCACCCAGTCCTAAAACGGCTGTTCCGTCGGAAACAACTGCAATCAAATTGCCTTTTGCTGTATAACGATAAACATCATCTTCATTTGCATGAATCTTTCTGCAAGGTTCTGCAACTCCGGGCGTATAAGCTGTACTTAAATCATCACGGTTTTCTACTTTTACCTTACTGATTACCGAAATCTTTCCGTGATTTTCTTCATGCATTTTCAACGCCAATTCATTAAAATCCATATTGTTTTCCTTATTTTTTACTTTGATAATTTGTGTCGCAATTTAGCATTTATAATAAGATTTATAAATATTTTCTAACGTGAAATTCTTATTTCTTCGGACAGTACCAATCTGGAACCTCTTTTTACGCAAACATAATAATCGCCCAACGGAACCGGGATTTTTTGTTGCTGGATTTGTCCGGGAGCTACATCAAACCAGTGGAACTCTTTAGTTTTACCCGATGATAGTTCTGACAACTCGATAGTGTAATTACCGCTGTTTGCCTCTGTATTTTCCACACTTACCGAAAGATTTCTTACTCCGTTGCTTCCGTCATTTTGCCAAAATTTTTCAATCATTTTCTTTATTGCAGATGTAACTTCAATATTTGATTTTCCCAAACTTACGGAAGCATTGCCTTTTTTTAAAATTGTTTTATTTGCTATTTGAATATTTGTAATGCTGGTTTTAGGTTGTACCGGAGCATTTATCGAAGGATTGTTTCCCGGTGCTTTGTATGCCGGCAATGTTACGATTCGTCGGGCAAAAGCGTAATGACGTTTGTAATAAGGTTCTTTTAATGAACATTTTACTACGCCTACACTCGGACCGCCTGATGCGGCGTGAATAAATTTTTCTCCGAATACAAATATTCCTACGTGGCTTATTCCCGATCCGAAATCGAAAAATATCAAGTCTCCCGGTTGCAAATTACCGGTTACAGCGGTACCGAGATTTTTTTGATATGCAACAGTTCTGGGGAGTTTTACATTAAAAACTTTACTGTAAACTCTGGAAACAAATGCAGAACAATCAATACCGTTTTTTGAATTTCCGCCGTAAACATATGGTGTTCCCATCCATTCTTCTACGCTGTCAAATAATTCTCTGACGATTTGCTGACGACTTTTATTTGCCGTGCCGTTTGAATAACAAAAAAATGTACATATTAAAAAAAGAAAAATCAGAAGCCAATTTCTCATAATTCATACCTCAAATGTTATCTTCGGAAAAGACTTTGAATAACTTGCTTTTTTTAGAAAGAATTGATAACGGTAATTTCAAAAAATATTGATTAAAAAAAACAAAAGGAGACTGTATGTCAAAAGTTGATAATAAATTAAAATTTCCGGTTTCTTATGAAATGCGGGTAATAATGGAAACAGTCGAAGATGATAATGTTAATATCGATGCCATACGAGCAGTACTTGAAGAATTACGCATTCCTCACCGAGATTGGGGACATCGCAGAAGCAGTGAAGCAAAATACACAAGTTATTCGGTAAAAGTAATGGTTAGAAATCATGAAACATTGAAAGATTTGTATGCCGGATTAAATAAAATTCCTGGCGTAAAACACGCAATTTAATTTGCAGTATAAAAAAATCCCCAAAGTTTTTTGTGCTTATTTCTTCTGTTTTCTTGCCAGAAAGCGTGGAATCTAAAAAACTGCCCGCATTTCTACGGACAGCTGATAAGGGAATGAAAAATGTTATTTTGTAAATAAGCGAAAAATATTGTTTTTAATCAAGTTTTTCTTGACGTTTTTTTTTTTTTTTTTACACCTCTTTTAATTTTATAAAAGAGGAGGTCATTTTTATGACTAAAAGAATTTTAAGTGTTTTGGCAATGATGAGCATTGCAGCGATGATGATGTTGAGCAGTTGTACAGCTGCCGGTGTAGAATGTGGTTTAATCGGTAAATGGGAATATTCTGAGGATGGAGTTACTGCTACTGTTGAAATCACAGCAGATGACAAATTAACTATTATTAGTAAACGGGATGGTGAAACTATGTCCGAAGTTAAAGGTACTATCAAATCCGTTAAAGACCATGAAGTGACTTATGAAGTTAACGGTATTGAAGGTAAAATGGAATACAGCGACTTAGGTTGTGATACCGTTAAATTTGGTGATGATGAATTCAAAAAAGTTTACTAAGATCTTTAGTTAAATATTTAAGACCGACAGTTTTTTGTATCTGTCGATTTTTTTATACTATTTTGGCAATGGGGGACAGGTCTGTATTTCAAAATAGAATTAAGGTCTGTCCCTTATTTCATAAAAAACGGAGTCTATAAAATTTATTCGATGATATATAAAGGTTAATCAAAATTCTTTTTTGATCCCTGATACATTTCAAAATTTAATAAGCGACATTCTATCGGACCGTTATAAAGTTTGATTTTCTTGGATGTTCGCAAACCGATGTTTTTTGCAGCTTCTAAATTTCCGGTCAAAATACTTGCTTTTCCCGGATTGCATTTTTGTTTTAAAAAATCTCCGATTTCATGATAAAAATCATTTATACGATTATCAGTTTGTACTCGTTCGCCGTAGGGAGGATTTGCAATTATAAAGCTTTCACTGATGTCGTCGTTGATTCTGCGAAAGTCGTTGTGAATAATATTGATTTTGCTTTCCGGGAAATGTTTATTTTTGATTTCTCGTGCAAGTTTTACCGGCGATTCGTGGATGTCATAACCAATGAATTGAGTATTTGCCGAAATTATTTGAGACTCCAGCTCACGTTTTACCTCATCGTGAATCTTTTTGTCATAGTTTTTCCAGTGCATAAAAGCGAATTCTCTTTCCAGATTCGGTGCAATATTATTTGCCATTAAATAACCTTCAAATAAGAAAGTACCGCTTCCGCACATCGGGTCAATAAGTTTTGTTTTTTTATCCCAGCCAGACAGCATCAAAATTCCTGCTGCTAAGTCTTCTTTTAACGGAGCTTGTGCATGAACCGCACGATAACCGCGTTTGAACAAGGGAATTCCGGAAGAATCCAAATAAACTATTGCTTGATTGTTTTGTAAATACACGGTTATTTGAATTTCCGGGTTATCTTTACAGATTGACGGACGGTCATTGTAATTTTCCCGAAATCTATCGACTATTGCGTCTTTTGTCCGCAATGTTGCAAAATGACTGTTACGGAAAACAAAAGAATTACCTTTGGTATCGATTCTGATTAATTTATTCACATTAAAATGTTTTTCCCACAATATTTGCTTCATTTTGGCGTAAAACTCATCAGCATTTTTAAAGAAAAATTGTTTCAAAAACAAAAAGAAGTGAGTTGCCGTACGAGTTGCCATATTGAGTTTGTACAAAGTTTGCATATCGGTATAAAATTGAACCGTATTTTTTCCTACGGAATCGACATTTACGCCGAAAGATTCTATTTCCTTTTGCAATATTTCTTCCAATCCGGAAGAACAAGTTGCTGTAATTTTCAAATTATTTTCTGTTATTGCCATTTTTTCCTCAGTAATCTTTTTGCGGCATTATATATTTGTTTTAGTGAAAATGGCAATCCTTAAAATGGGAAGATTTCTGAGTATTAAGGACAAATTTGTGTTTTATAATCCAAATATTCCCGGTATTTTCTGTACATAAGATTTTTTGTGCATTGTTCCACGTAAGCGTAATCCGGTTTGTCGTCGGATATTATGGTGTGAATGATTATTTTACGCTTGATTTTACATATAATTATATGTATTATTTTAAATACACGGAGGTAAAGTATGATTACATTTACACGAAATGAAATTGTTTCCGCAACACAATTTGTTAGACAATTTGCTACTTTTTTAAAGCGGATTACTGAATCAAAACAAGAAAAAATTGCCATTATAAAAAACAACGAAATGCAAGCTGTTTTCATTCCTATTGAAGAGTACGAGCGATTAAAAGCCATTGAAGAACTTGCAGAACAAAAAGAAATATTTGAAATAGTAAAATCAAGAGAAAGCACACCGGAAGCAAGCTACGTTTCTTTTGAAGATGCCATGAAACTAGCAGGGATATAAATGGAAAAACTGTACGAAATAAAGTTTCATCCAGAAGCACTAAAAGAATTTTGTAATCTTGATGGAAGTGTCAAAATACTTGTGAAAAAGCAATTGGAAAAACTTCAAAAATCTCCGTATCTAGGTGAAGAACTTGGAAACAAAAACGGTTATGATTTATCAGGTTACAGAAAAATGTATGTTAATAAAAAGCAAATCAGAATTGTTTATTCCATAAAAGATGAAATTTTAGTGATAAACGTAATTTCCATAGGCAAACGAGAAGATATGGACGTATACGCAAATGCAAGTAAAAGAGTGTGATTTTTTGTATATTGTTCCACGTAAGCGTAATCCGGTTTGTCGTCGGATGAAAGTATTTTTTTACGGATTGACAGTCAGTAAAAATTGTTTGCTTTTTTGTGAAAATGTGATTTTATGCGGGTATGAACAATGAAAATATTTTTTTGACGAAAATTAATGCTTTTAGGAAAAAGATTTGGGAAACAAATGATTCTCAAAATCTTGAAATATTATCAGCCGGCCTTGATGACATTGTGGCTTCTTTGCCGACTTCGGATGAAGCAGGTTATTTTAAGGCATTGCATGATTTTTTTTGTCAATTGCTTGATAAACGCTTGTTTGAGAAAAAACATTTTATGAATAAAATTTTCCGTAAATTGTTGAATCTTTATGCGTATTATCTTGATAATGATTCACTTGCGGTTTGTTCTGTGTTTGTATGCGGTATTTTGGGTAATGATACCTTTTGTAATGTTAATGATATTCAGAATTTACTCAATTACCAACAAAAAATAAATAAAATAGATTTGCCGGTTTTCCCGATTCTCGAAAATGATGAATGTTGCGATAATTTGTACGAAATATTTTGTGCAACAGAAAATATTATTAATGAAAATCCTTATTTGATTTTTTATTCTGTTGCGGATTTACGCAAGCGATTGGAAGAATCTGTTTATGCGGCAATTGAAAATTATGAAAATATTCAAATTATAATGCATGAAGATTCATTAGGAATAGGAGCGTTGCTTTTACTTTCTCAATTTTCCGACAAAATTTTGGACGATTATCGACTTACTTGTGTTGTGCCTGACGGAGTTTTGACTAAATGCAAACGTTGGTTTGACATTCCGGCAAATCGCAATTGGCTTGGTAAAAAGTCAAAATTTCATCATGACGCAAAAAAAATCTTTAAACATATAAAAGATAAACCGGCAGCAAAAAAAGCTCCGTTGTTTTATTTATCAGCAAAAAAACATCAAAAGTTTCCTGATTTGCCGGAATTGCAAACAAACAAAGTCGCCGGGATTTTTCTTTTGCTTGATAGTTTTGAACCTGTATTACCGGATTTTTCTTTTTATAATGGTACATGGGCAAATTGGGATAATCCGAATTTTTTACGTTATAAAGATACCGACCGTTTTGTAACATTGGGCTGTGTGATTTTAAAGGACGATTCGGGAAATAAAACAATGTCGTGGATGGAATTTTACAAGTCGCTGCGAGGAATAAAAGATGAATCGACTGTTTTGGAAATGTGGAAAAAAGCATCTTTGCAAGAACCGGAAAAATCGTCGGAGTTTCTTATAAAAGCTGACGTTCTTTGTCGAGCCGGACAATTTGCCGAATCTTTTAGTTTAGTAAAAAAATATTATGAAGCAAAAATAACGGCAGCTTACAGAATATGTAACAGTATTGTTCGTCATTGCAAAAAGCCTAATTTGTGCAAAAAGGTTTCAGATTTTATAAATGAAAAAGAATTGTTTCAAAAAGCATTTTGTGCCGAATTACATGAAGTTGTAGACAGTACCGAAGATGATAAAAAAATTTATTGGTTGTAATTGATTATAAAAATCTTTCTACGACCTTAGCAAAACCGGCAAAATAACACGGCGGAGCTACAATATCTGCAATTTTTTTCATTTCATCGCAAGCATTTCCTACGACAACGCCGGTTCCTGCATATTCAATCATCGTTTTGTCGTTAAAATTATCTCCGAATGCGATAATTTCTTCACGCTTTATTTTGAGATGTTCCGCAAGTAATTTTAATGAAGAGCCTTTATCAGAACCTAAAGCTGAAACGTCTAAAAGAAAAGGAGCAGAAAAAGACGCACTCATTTCATGTTGAATTTTGGGTAGAATTTTCTCTGCTGCAATTTTTAATTTCTTTGGTGACTGTAGCAGTAAAACTTTTATAACGTCGTCGCTGCTTATTTCGCCAGTCAACTTTTCTACTTCTTTTACTTTAAAATTGATAAGCTTTGCTTCTAAGCGAGAATAAAAATTGTTTTTCTCTGTTAAAACAGTACGGTCTTTGTATGTATGCAGGAAAATATCTTCATCTTTTGCTAATTGTTGAAGTTTGCAAAATGATTCATTTGACAGATGAGAATTGAATAAAATACGGTTTGACGGTAATTCACGAATTCTGGAACCGTTAAATGATATAATGTAACAGTTATTTTCGATACCCAAACGGCGTGCTACGTCAAATATTGAAACTTCCGGTCGCCCGGAAGCCAATACTATTTTTATTCCTTGTTTGACAGCTTTTCTTATTGCAATGATATTTCTTTTAGGTATTAAATTTTTGTAAGATGTGATTGTATTATCTATATCCATGGCAATAAGTTTAATCATTCTTTTTTTACCCTCTGAAAATTAAATAAACAGTGTAAACAACAGCACTTATAACAAGTATGATTCCGGCGGGGCGACCTACGACATTTTTCTTTTTTATGAAAGTAACTGCAAATAAAAACAATGTAGCAATCATTAAAACAAACATGTCCATGTTTAATATCGCCGGATATGCAATCGGACTTGCAACAGAACTTAATCCTAAAACTAATAAGATGTTAAAAATATTACTTCCTATTACATTTCCTACGGCTATGTCGGCTTGTTTTTTATAAGCAGCAACGGCAGATGTAGCAAGTTCCGGCAGAGAAGTCCCGACGGAGACGATAGTCAGTGCAATCAGTTTTTCGGAAACATTTAAAGTTTTAGCGATATTAACGGCTCCGTTGACTGTAAATTTTCCACCGACCATTAATAAAACTAAGCCTAATATTATCAACAAGATTGAAATGAAAGAGTTGTATTTTGATTCTTCCTCGGAGATTGTATTGTCGTTGATTGTCAAATGGATTGTATACCACATAAACAAAGCAAAACCCACAAGGAGAATTATACTTTCCAATCTGGTAACGAATAAGTCTTTTGTAAAACCGGTATTTGCCAATACAAAAAGTAAAATTACACTTGCTAAAGCCATAGGAATTTCTTTCCATTTTGTAGATGATTTGATTGGTAAAGGTGTAATAATGGCTGCAATTCCGAGAATTAACAAAATGTTATAAATACAACTTCCCAGAATATTCCCCAGTACGATTTCACTTTTTCCCTCAAATGACGCACTTAAATTTACTACCAGTTCCGGCATACTCGTACCGAATGCAACAATTGTAAGACCTATGACAATTTGCGGAACTCCCAGTTTTACAGCCAATGAAGAGGCTCCGTCTACCAGAAAATCAGCTCCTTTTATTACTAAAATAAGCCCGGCAATTAAAACTAAGGCATTTAGAAAAATATCCATTTATATCCTCCGTAAATATTTTTTTAATGGAAAATTATTTTCGTCGTTGAAAGTTTCGTTCGAATGTCACACGGGGAATCTCGAAATATACGGGACGACCGTGGGGACAATTCATTATATTAAATTTGAAAAAACGCATAATGATTTCTTCAATCTGTATCGGCGTAAGTTTGTCGCCTTTTTTTACGGCTTCACGGCAACTTGCGGTAATTAAAATCCTGTCAATCATTGTTCGTTCGCTGCTGCCGTCTTCTTGTAAAAATATACTGATAGTCTCGGTTAATTGCGATGTGGGCATATTTCCCAAAACACAAGGAATTTCACTTATAGAATAAGTACTGCCTTCGTTTTCTTCAATGCAAAATCCGCAAGAATTTAACTGTTCCAGTTTTTCATCAAGATTTTTCGGTAATTTTTCAATCTCAAACAGAATCGGAATCATAAGCCGTTCCGATGCCGGATTTTGATTGTAGGCTTCTTTTTTTTTCATGTAAATATAAGCTTCCTCTACGGCGTGCTGGTCTACAAAATACAACTTTTCATTTTCTTCTACTATTATGTAAGTATCAAATGCCACTCCCAAAATTTTAAAACTTTGCTGTGTTTCTTTTGGTTTTATATGCGGAATATCCACTTGAGATTGTACTTTCAATGCTTCATATTTTGAAAATAAACTTTGGGGATCTTTTGGCAGTTCTTTTCCGAATGGAGAATAAGGTTTTTGCGATTCATGAAGATTGTAATATTTATCATCAATATCCGGATAATCTCGTTCAGTACTGAATTTTCCGAAATGCTCTGTAGGATAAATCACATCCGGAGATTTTTCTTGAGGAGGAAAATTTACACGTTCGATTTTTGCAAACGGGTAAATATCGTCGTCATCATCGGCAGAAAAAGGATCTGTTCGTTCCAGCAGCAATTCTCGTCTGATTTTACTGTTAAACGCAGCCATTGTACCTTGCATGATGGTGTTGAATACGGCAGATTGGTCAAAGAATTTTACTTCTCGTTTTGCCGGATGAATATTTATATCAATCAAATCTGGATTCGTTTCAAGAAATACAAACATTAAAGGATGACGATTCGGCGAAACGTATTGGGAATAGCCTTTTGAAATTGCTGAATAAAAAAACGGACAACTGATAGGACGATTATTTACATACATCGTTTGATATTTTCTGCTTTGGAAAAATACATCAGCCGGACTGTGATAAATAGTGACTTTTATCGGTGAACTTTGAGATTGATATTCAAATTTGTTAATAGGAAATGAATCTTCTAATTTATAAACAGCAAAGAAGGCGTTTTCGAAATTTCCGTCTCCGTTAGTTCTGAAAAGTAATTTTCCGTCATTGTACAAAGCATAGCTGATATTTAATTTTGCAAATATTTTTTCATAAACAATGCTTTTTACAGAGTTCAATTCAGATGTAGGGCTTTTTAGGAATTTCTTTCTTGCCGGGAGATTGTAGAATAAATCTTTAATCTCAATCTTTGTCCCTTTTCTGCAAGGTACAGGTTCCGGAACGAAAGAATTATCCGGGCAGATTTTATATCCGGGAGTTTGTCCTGATTCATCTGTAGATGAAGTAATTGTAAGTTTTGAAACTGTATTTACGGAATATAAAGCTTCTCCGCGAAATCCCATAGTTTGAATATTATTCAAATCTTCGGTTGTTTCTATTTTGCTGGTAGAATGTTTTAAAATCGATGTAGCAAGATCTTCTTTTTCCATTCCGCAGCCGTTGTCTCGTACGCAGATTTCTTCTATTCCGCCTTTTTTTAATGAAATAACAATTTCTGTTGCCTGTGCGTCTATGGAATTATCTATAAGTTCTCGCACAATAGACGCAGGTTTGTCGATAACTTCTCCGGCTGCGATTTTTGAATAAACGCTTTCCGGTAACAATTTAATTTTCATTTTTTTCTCCGTTTACATTGTGAGTCTGTACTTTTTCTTCTTGTTGAATTTCTGTATCTTTCGCTTCTGAATCTTTTTTATTTGCAGGCGTAGTTTTTTCATCTTCTGAAATTATCTTTTTTAATTGTCGCAATCGTCTTTCGGCTACATCGGAACGACGTTTGACGTTGTTTGTTATTCCTTTAAAAGATACACAGAAGTAAACTTCACCGTTAAGATTTATAGATTCTGTTGACGGAATAATAGAAAAGTCAGTTCCTAAAGTTCCTACATCGGCGAATACGGTTTCTATACAAATATGCATTCCGAGATTTTCATGTAATTTTGAAGTATCATCATTTACGATAGTTTTGACTACAGCTTCTACCGGTTTTTCCCATTCCAGTGCAAATGTCAGACTTCCGGAAATCTTGTCATTGCCTTTTGGCGGAGAAAGTGTAAGTCCGGTCAGAAAATTGTCGGCATAGGACGCTTTTCTGCCTGAATTGTCTTCATTAAACAGATTGGAAACAGAAACAGTCGTTCGATAGAAAACGTAAAAATTTAAGCATGAAATCGGTTGCCATGAAAGTCCCAGTCTGGCACCTATGTCGTAATCTGAGCTGACATAATCTTTTGCCAATTTTGTAAGATATTTTTCTTTGTGCAAAAAGTATAACGGCGTGAAATAATGAGTATTTGAAGATTTAAAAAGTATTTCTATACTGAAAGTCGGTCCCATTCCGCCGCGTAATTTTTGTCCAAAGTTGAAATGCATCATATTTTTAATATGTTCCGGTTTCATTGAAAAAACATTATCGTCGTCGGCTGTCAAAGGAAATACGAGTCCGGTATTTAAATAAAATTCATAACCGAAATTCGGAAGGTCAAATACAGTGAACGACCAGCCGACATCGGCATAAAGCGGCAATGTGGCATCACTGTTGTTTTGCATTGTTATTTGTCTAAGGCGATACGTATCTATGGCAAAATCAATTTCAACACGAGATTTCATACTTTTTAACGGTGCAAAAATTTGAATCGAATTATCAAATAAACCGCCGTAAGGAATATTTTCTACAAAGGCTTCGGCTTTTATATATTTGTTTTTGTATGCAAAATCGACGCTTGTTGCTCTGTATACCGGTAAAAAAAGTGACGGAGAGTAAAAGAAATAGCGTAGGGCGTTTTTATCAGTTTTTGCTTCTTTTGTTCCCAACATAAAGTAAAACGGCGTATTTTCATTTCCCCAACGCAGTTTATCTATTTTTACAAGAAGATTTTCCATTATTCCTAAAACTTTTTCTTCTGGTTTCGTTGATTCTGTTAATGTATCTATAAACCATTCACTTCTGAAATCATTGATTTTTAGAAAATGATTCCAGATTTTGTCGGTTTGAATCGGAGTATTTTGTATGGAAGATTCACCGAACAATGCAACTTGGAATGAAAAATCAAAGCGTAATTCCATTTCAAAAAGATTATCACTTGTGCGAATATTCGGATGCCAACCAAATTGTCCGCCGATTTTCTCATGGGAAAACAAAAAGTCCAATCTGAATTTTGTTAGGTCAACTACAACCGGCGATTTTTTAGGCATTTGTATCAATTGTGAGGCATCAACATTTACTTGATCATTAGAAAAAATAATATCATCCGTTCCGTCAGAAATAAAAGAATGTTGTTGCATTGTAAGAGCTTCCAAAACCGGGCGAATTCCTTTTTCAGTTTCTTGAGTACCGGCTTTTCGAGAATTTGTTTGCTGAAAATAATTCAGCGATTCTTGGGAAATATCATCAATGTTTATTATTTGCGGATTTTCAATTTCTGCGATTTGCATTGGCATTATGCTCATAATAAAATCTTCGGGAGCAAAATCTAATTGATTTTCATCAGAAACTTTTTTTCGTTTGTATATTTGTATTTCTCCGTTAAATACGGCTACATTTACATTGTGCATTCGATTTAAATCACTGATGCATGAATAAATAATATCGCTGTTTGGCGGAACAATTAAAGTAACTCCGTTTTTTGCATGAATTATAAAAGTGTCGTTAATACTTGTAACACAACGGAAACGACCGAAATTAGATGTGATAAAAAAATTCGGAGAATTACCTGAAAGCTGCAAATCGGTCAACGGAGAAAGCAGAAAAAACGCTTTTGGATTGTCATAAATATCATACAATCGTATTTCGTTTTTACTGTTGCTTGATAATAAATAAGGATTATCTGCTAAAAACGGTTCTTCCGTGATTTCAAGTAGTTTCTCATTAGAACGAACAGTCGGAAAAATCGTATTTTCCGGAGCAATTTGTATTTTTACCGGTTTGGCAATTAATACTTGGATATTCAACAAAAAGCAAATTATTACCAGAAGAAGAAATTTAGAATGCAATTGCGACCTCCAGTTGCATGAATTTTACAAGGAATTTTCCGTAAGTTTCCAAATCAACTATTTTTAAATTGTTTATCATTTTTGCATATCCTGCTGCACCGGTCGTTTCTGCAATCGGTAAATTTTCAAGCCAGTTCGGAGCTTGCACGCCGATGGAAATTCCCAATTTACTGCAATAAATTCTCATATTTAATTCCAGTGCAAATCTGAATTTTTTGGAAATTGATTCTAAAAAGTTTCCACCGCTTCCGTTTATATCCATATTTGACATTGCCGTACGATAGCGAACGCCCACATCTACCTTTATAGGTGATGCTTTGTCAGCTTCTCTGCTTACGGTAAAATAGGCTTCGTATAATGCCGTAAAAACATCCATTTCAAAAGGTGACGTAAGAATTACTCCGAATTCAATCATTTTGTTGAATGCAGATATTGAAAGCCCGTATTGAAATAAAAGATTTTTGAGCCGTTGTTCTTCATTATATTGTAAGCTGCGGACATTTTGATAATTTAATCCGAAATATCCTGGATAAAAACCGTCGGTTTTGGTTATTATACCGAAAGGAATTCCCAGTAAAAAACCGGAATTTTCCAAATAAATGAATTCACCTTTTGTTTGAATAGATGTTGCAAAATCAAAATTTTCTTCTTTCCACAGAAATGCCGTTTCGTGAGAAAGAGATATTTTTGCATATTTCCCGATTGTATAACTTAAAGCTATCGGTAAAGTAAATGTTCTGACAGATTTTCCAGACCATTCGGGTGATCTGTAATACGTCACATTTGCAAAGTCGTTTGTATTCAAAAGATTTTTTTCTTGCGTGTCAAAGTCGAATCCGAAATAAATTCCTGTGTTTAATTCTAAATTTTCAATCGGGAAATAAGGCGTTACGGAAAAATCACTTCCGATTACAAAAATATCCGGGTCGGCAATATCAGGAATATAAGCCGTAAAAGATAATGGCGGTAAATAACCGGCTGCAACATCAGTGAAAACTTCATCTATATTCATGTGAAAATAAATTCCGTGTTCTCTGTCGCAAGGTTCAAAAAAACGATTGTGAAGTTGTGAAAAGAGCAGATTATTGCCGACTGAAATATAGGGAGTTTGCCCGATTTTAAAATACAGCGGAGATTTAGGATTTCCGTAACTTATAAAATCTATAAAATTCAGAAAATGACAAAATGCCATATAAGCATCTTTAGTAAACTCATAATCGGAAGTATTGAATTGGAAGAATTCCGGAGAATTTCTGAAACGAAAATTAAAATTAAAACCGATACCGAAATCGTTAATAAAAAAAGACGGCTTTATAAAAAGTGCGGCAAAATCCTTTGTCCCGGCAAAAGCTGATGATTGACCTTCAAATTTTGCTCCGGCTTCAATATTTGCCTGAAAACGCAATTTTTTAATTTCTTTGAATTCTGTATTTTCACCGGTTTGTGAATTCTGTTTGCCGGAGTATTCAATATTGAAAGTAAGTGAATTTATATTTAATGGAACTAAACATGCTGTGATAATCAAAAAAACACGCAATATATTTTTTTCAGTCATAATAAAACTCTATTTTATTCCTTATATATTAAGGAAATTAAGATATTAAAATAATGTTCGGCATAATATCATAATGACAGAATGTTTACTTGCTTTTTTATGCAAGGAAATATTAAAAATATAAAAAATAAAAAGAGTGTTTCTTTTTAGAAACATTTTTATTGATTTTTTTTATGAAACATTGTAAGCTCAACTCATCGATTGAAATATAAGGAGGAAAAATGATGGAGTCAAAAATTAAGATACAGTGTGAAACTTATAAACCGTCTCGTTGGAAAAAAAGTTTACACGGAATCAAAAGACTTTGTATTGTTGCTTTTTATGTGTCATTAGTTGTGATTTTATTTAGTTTTGCTGAAAATAAAACTACTGCATTGGCAAAAAATGTTTCTTCCGATGAATTAAGTAATGTTCATTCTGAAAATGTATTTTCCGGAGATAATATTAAGTTAGATTATTATACAGGTGTAATTGAAAATAAGAATATTGCAAAACTTGCGATTACTTATTCAGAAAAAGAAGGAATCGATACGTCATTGTTAGTTGCTTTGATGAAGACAGAATCTAATTTTAATCCTAATGCGATTAATTATAATTATAACGGTTCTGTGGATCGTGGGCTTTGTCAATTGAACAGTAAAACTTTCCCGAACTTATCAAAAAAAGATTTTTATGACCCTGAAACAAATATAAAAACAGCTGCTGCGTTTTTACGTTGGTGTATGGAAAATTCAAATCACAATTTGGTAAAAGCTTTGGCTTATTACAATGCCGGCTGGGGAAATGTTACAAATGAGAATGTAGGTGATTTGACATTGAATTATATTCAAAAAATAACCACTTATAAGAAAACTTTTGAAGATGAATTAGAATTGTTAGAGTTGAATTATTAAATTAAAAATGTTTTGGAGATTATTTTTGCTGCCCCGGAGAAGTTTTAAAAAGACTTCAAAAGGCAGCTTTTTTTATGTGCAAGGCGGTGTTTTATGTTGTCCGGTATTAAGAAAATACAACTATTCATAATATTCTTTTTGTCGGTAATTACTTGTGATTTAAAGGCTTGGGATTTTTTTGTTTATCATACATCAGATGTTTTGCCGGAAATCTCTGTTAAATCTATTAAGCCTTTTGATTTATATGAATCTAAAATTAAAACGTTCTTTTTTAAAACTCAGGAAATGCCGTGTTCTTTTTATTCCGGGAAAATTTCTGTATCTTACAGTAAATTAAAGCAGGTTTCGGGAATTGATAATCGAGTTTATATATTTGTTGTTCCGGGAGAGTTCAGCGGTAAAGGCGGGCAATTAAAAAAGGCTGACGGCGAAATAGTAAGATATGTTTTTGTACGGGAAAATTGTTCTGCGGCTGAATTTTGCCATGAGTTGTGTCATGCGATAGCCGGACTGGGAGATGAATACGGCGGAAATCCTGCTGCATATCCGGAAAATATGCGAAAGGCAAAAGGTAAAACTGTTTATCCGAATTTGACATGGTACGAAAATGACTTTTATGAATGGAAAGATATTGTAGATACAAAAAAATATTTTTCCGGCGGTGTCGGGTATGATAACGGGATTTTTCACGCTTATGAAAATTGTTTAATGAAAGATCTTTCGCAGCCGCTTTGCCCGATTTGCTGTTTTTATTTGCAAAAAGCTTTGGAAAAATATTAATCGGCTTGTAACTGCTGTTGTTTTTTTATTTTAGCCAACATATCAAGATAATTATTAATCATATTTTTATAAACATACGGAATTTCTTCTTTTTCATAGAGAACTCCCAAACGAATCAAATCCGGGCGGTTATTGATTTTTTCACTGCGAACAATGACACCGCTTATATTGATAGGATTGCCTCTTATTTTTAATTGGATTGTAATTCGTTTGTGATCTTCAATTTCCGGGCTGTCTGTCATAACGATACCGCATCCGGAAGTTGAAATATCGGCAAAAACGCACGATGTGAAATTTTCGTCGATATCGGCAAAACCTTTTATGGAATCCATTCCCAAAGTCTCTACAATTTTATCATCCAATCTTATACGAAGTTCTTTTCTGTTGTTGAATCTGACAGAATTTTCAATAATATTTCCGATTATTTCAATAAAATCATCAGGCGGTCTTTGATTGAAATCCATTGTTATTATAAATGCCGAACCGCTGGCTAATTTAAATGAGTTGATTTTTTTTATACGACATGAAATGAAAAAACTGAAAGGCTTCTTTGCTGTTGACGGGAAAAAAGAAAATTTTACCGAAGCTAAACCTTTACTGGCTCTTACTTTTTCCATGTCTTTGTCAGTCAGATTTAAGATCGTAATAATCCTTTCCATAGAACTTGCATACAATACGCAAGGAAATTCTTCGTCTGAAACTTTTAATTTTAGTTTTTCTGAAATCAGACCGGAAACATCACATATTGATCTACTGAAATAAACTTCTTGGTCTTTATAATTGTTGTAATATTCTGATATTTTTGTGGATGAGACAGTAGGCATAAACAAGTTTCCTGTAAGAATGGATTAAATGAAACAATATTGTGTATTAACTTTATTTGCAAAGAAATCAAGCTAATTTCTTAATATTTTAATTAAGAAGAAAAAAACTTTAAAAAAAAGAGAAAATAAATAAGAGATAAAAAAAATCTAGCTGTTAATTATTTTAATTGTGCTAAAACATATAGCGATTGTATGGAGGAGTTGTAATGAAACGCTTATTTTTTATTCTGTGTAATATATTTTTGTCCGTAGGTATATTTTTCGGAGCACCTTTGTATAAGAGTGAGATTCTTACTATTACAGATTTAAGTGTTCGTGAAAATAATTACAGAGCTTGGCTTGAGGGAGACAGTCTTTGTTCCAATTATAACGGAGAGATGATTCGCAAAAAAGTAAATCGAGTTTCAGAAGATTTACCGGAATTGTCAACCGGTTATCCGATGATTGATATGCTTTATGCTTTGGCTATTGCCGAGGTTCAGCAGGATATTAACGAAAGCGGTTTTTTTACAGCCGGAGCAGAGTGGAATCAAGCTTGGACTCGTGATATGTCGTATGCTATATGGCTTTCATTAGCAGCTTCTTTTAATAAAGTTTCAGTTGATTCTTTAAAAACTCGTATCTTTAACGGGAAAATTTTACAGGATACCGGAACCGGCGGAAGTTATCCTTGCAGCAGTGACCGTGTGATTTGGTTACTTGCAGCTTATGAGACAGCCTTGCTTGCCAAAGATATGAATTTTTACAAGGAAGTTTATGAAGTGGGCAAAAATACTTTGCTTCAAGATTTGGAAATTATTTATGATAATAAAAGAAAATTATACCGTGGTGAAGAATCATTTTTAGATTGGCGAGAACAAACATATCCTCGCTGGATGAAACCTGCGGATATTGCGGAGTCTTTTTCCTCCGGTACAAATATTATTCATTATGCAGCATGGAAAACACTTGCAAAAATGGCAGAGACTCTAGGAAAAAATGAAGAAGCCGTAAAATGGAATGATTATGCCGCTCAAGTAAAAGATGGTTTGGAAAAGGAATTATGGAGCGATGAACGAGGTTATTACGCTGCATATTTGATAGACGGAATTTATCCGGAAAAATATGAAGGGTATGATAATTTAGGAAATGCATTGTCCATATTGTTCGGTCTTTGTGACGGAGAAAAAGCGATTTCAATGTTAAATTATTACAAAGCCGGTGATTACGGATTTTCTGTTGTTACTCCTCAACTTAACAGAATACAACCATATCACAATGACGCAGTGTGGCCTTTTGTTCAAGGTTACAGAGCATTGGCTGCCGCTAAAGTAAAAGACTTGGAAACTTTCAGTCATGAATTTTTTACCGTGATAAGAAGTGCAGCCTTGTTCGGAACATTTAAAGAAAATCTTGTGGCTTCTACCGGCGGTAAAAAAACTCTTAAAAATTCAGACAGACAATTGTGGAGTATTGCTGCGTATATTGGAATGGTTTATCGAGGTCTTGTAGGAATAAATTTTACCGAAGCCGGAATTAAGCTTGCTCCAGTTGTTCCGCAATCTTTCAAGGCTATCGTGAGATTGAATCGTTTTGTTTATAATGACAGCATTCTTAATTTTGAAATACAAGGAAACGGAGCCGATGTAAAAGCGATTTACCTTGACGGTAAAAAAATGCCGCTTGATTATATAATTCCGGCTACATTACAAGGAACACACAATGTGACCGTAGTTTTAAGTGCTGATACAAAAGTGGAAAAACAGGCTGCCAAATATTCAGCTAAAGAAGAAATTAAAGTTGTAGAAACTGCCGGTTTTAATGATGAAGGAAATTTAAAATGGAACGGCAAAGAAGATTCGACTTATGCAGTATTTTGTAACGGTGAAAAACTGGGTGAAACAAAAGGTTTGACATTCGAAATACAGCCGTCTGATTCCCTTTGTTCAGAATATTGGATTGGTGAAATAAAAAACGGATTGCCGATTTTAAAAGGAGCTCCCGTTTGGTATGAACCGGCTTCTGCCGTGATTTTTGCCGAAGCCGAAAAAGCTGATTTTATCGGCGGAGAATTTTCAGACAAGTTACGACCTAAGACGGCTAAGCCTATTTCAGCAGAACCGGGAGAACGTTTTTCAAGATTGTCTTTTAACGGAAAAGGTTTTGTTGATGGCTGGGGGGCAAAGCTTGAAGATTCTATTGAATTTACGGTGAAAAAAATGAAAGCCGGTGATTATGTACTTGATGTTCGTTATCAAAATCCGGGGCCTATAAATACCGGAGAAAAATGTGCATTGCGAGAACTGGAAGTAAACGGTGAAAAAATCAGAATTGTATATTTCCCGCATTCAGGAAATCCCAGAGAGTGGGAGCTTACTGCCGGAATTTTAGTAAAGTTAAAATCAGGAACAAATTCTATTAAACTGTATAATTCTGAACGTACAAAGAGTCAAAAAGATGTTTATGTTCCCATAAATATTGATTTACTCAGATTACGCAAAGTTAGATAGATATGGTTTATTGATTTTTGTTTTCTTTTTTGTTATTGTTGCCGCCATGTTAGAAGATAAGTATTTAGTAAGAATTAATAGATTTATTCAAGATATGCCGCCTTTGTCTGTATCGGTATCGAGAATTTTGGAGTTGTCAAAAAATCCAAAAGTAGATGCAAAGATGTTAAATGATGTTATATCGGTAGATCCGGTATTGACGGGTAAGGTTTTAAAACTTGTTAATTCAGCTTATTATTCAATGCCCAATCGTGTAACGTCTTTAGTAAGAGCGATAGTAATGCTCGGTATTAATACAATAAAAAATTTGGTTATTTCTACCGGTGTTATTTCTGCCGTGAATCAAAAAAAAGACGAAAACGGTGCATTGGATATGACTTCTTTTTGGCGGCATTCCGTAGGTGTCGGCGTATTGGCGAAGTTTTTGGCATTGAAGCAAAATGTAGATCCTAAACTTGTAGAAGAATATTTTGTTGCCGGACTTTTGCATGATATAGGTAAATTGCCGTTAGATTTTGTGATTGCCGAAGGATATAAAGATATAGTGGAGCTATCAAAAAATAAAAAGCTTCCGTTGTGTCAATTGGAATCTAAATACTTAGGGATAAATCATGCGGAATTGGGAGAGCGAATTGTAGATTTGTGGAAATTACCTACCAATTTACGTGAAACAATTACTTTTCATCATAATATAGATGATGTTCATCCGCAATTTAAGCGTCTGGTTTCTACCGTTATGATTGCTAATAATATATCTAATAAGATTTGGAGCGGAGCAGCCGGGGATTATGCGGTAGAAGAAGATATTTCATTACTGCTTGAAAATACCGGATTGACAGAAAATGATTTAAATGAGGCAGTGCTTAATGCGGATGCCGGAGTAAAAAAAGCAGAAATTTTTCTAAATATTTAATTAATGTAGAGAGGTGAAAACATGTTTGGTGTAAGATTCTGGGGTGTAAGAGGGTCAATTCCGGTACCGGGAGTAGAAACATCAAAATATGGAGGAAATACTGCTACAATTCAAATTTTAACAGACATTCCGGATTATCAGATTATAGTAGATTTAGGTACCGGAGTAAGAGCTTTGGGAAATGCTCTTTTTAAAGATCCGTCTGTTCCAAAACCTATAAAATGTCATATATTTTTATCTCATACTCATTGGGATCATATAATGGGATTGCCTTTTTTTGGGCCTATTTATGCACCTTCGACGGAAATGGATATTTACGGACCGGTATCATTCGGTAATTCATTGGAACAAATAGTAGCCGGACAAATGAATTATGAGCATTTCCCCGTAAATTTCAGCCAACTTGAGTGTATTACTCGTTATCATGAATTAAATGAAGGCGAATTGGAACTCCCCGGAGGTGTAAAAGTAAGTTTTATTTATATTAATCATCCTATTTTGTGCCTGGGATATCGTTTTGAATATAAAGGTAAAGTTATCAGTACTTGTTTTGACCATGAGCCGTATCGCAATCTGTTTGCGGATGACCCTGAAAATTGTGAAGAAGGTGAAATTACGGCACAGATGAGTAATGAGCGAATAAAAAACTTTTTTAGAAATTCGGATGTATTAATTCATGATTCACAATATACAGAAAAAGAATTTCCGAAATTTCATGGCTGGGGACATTCAACTTTTAAATATGCAATTGAGCAATCTTTAGAAAGCGGAATAAAACAATTGGTATTTTTTCACCATGATCCGAATCGTTCCGATGAAAAACTTGATGCTTTAAAAAGAATGTGTGACAGATACATTAATAATAAAAACGGTAAATTAAAAGCAATGCCGGCTTATGAAGGGATGGAAATTTTTCTGTGAAATATAATTTTGTACATTTACATAATCATACTGAATATTCACTTTTAGATGGGATGATCAGAATCCCCAAGATGGTAGAACGTGCTAAAGAATTGGGCATGGATGCCGTGGCGATTACAGACCACGGAAATATGTTCGGTGCTGTAGAATTTTACAAGGCTTGTAAGAAAGCCGAAATAAAGCCGATAATCGGTTCTGAATTTTACATGACGTCAGGTTCTCGTTTTGATAAAGATAAACATCGATATCATTTAATATTACTCGCAAAAAATTATGAAGGTTTTCTAAATCTTATAACTTTAAATTCTATTGGTTTTACTGAAGGATATTATTACAAACCCCGTATAGACCGTGAAGTGCTTGAGAAATATCATGATAATCTTATTTGTTTGTCTGCTTGTATAGGAGGAGAAATTCCGTCGGCTTTATTGGAAGGTGATATAGAAAGGGCAGAACAAACAGCTTGTTATTTCAGAGATTTGTTTGGTAACGGTAACTTTTTTATAGAGCTTCAATATCACGGACTTGAAGAAGAGCAAAAAGCTCTTCCTATGTTGGCTGAGATTGCCAAAAAATGCAAAATACCGATGGTTGCTACAAATGACGCCCATTATTTAAATAAAGAAGATGCTTTTACCCATGAAGTTTTGCTTTGTATCGGTACGAAGAAAACTATTTCAGATGAAAAAAGAATGCGTTTCGGCAGTAATGAATTCTATTTCAAATCTGAAGAAGAAATGGAAAAGATTTTTGGGAATATTCCGTCAAGTTTGTCGAACACACATTTGATTGCAGAACAATGTAATGTGGAAATTTCTTTTCCCGGTCCGACATTACCGAAATTTCCTGTACCTGACGGTATTTTTTCAGAAGAAGAGATTCAGGCAAAATTTCAGGAGAAAAAAGCCATTCAGGAAGCTCCGGACTTTAACAGTGCGAACAAACGTTCAGATGAAGAACTTTTGCGATTGGCAAAAGAAGAGTTGTATCTTTGTAAAATAACTAATGACGGAATAATAGAACGTTACGGCGAAAATCCCGGAGATGTAGTAATCGACAGAATGACAGACGAATTGAAAACTATTTGTAGGATGCAATTCCCCGGATATTTTTTAATCGTTTGGGATTATATAAAATACGCACGTGATAACGGAATTTGGGTCGGACCCGGACGTGGTTCCGGAGCCGGAAGTATAGTCGCTTATGCTTTGGGAATTACTAATATCGATCCGTTAAAATATGATTTACTTTTCGAACGTTTCTTGAATCCCGATCGTATCAGTATGCCCGATTTTGATGTGGATTTTTGCGAAGAACGTCGTGGAGAAGTACTTGACTACGTAGTAGAAAAATACGGTCGAGATAAAGTAAGTAATATCATTACTTTCGGTAAAATGAAGGCTAAAATGGTAGTGCGTGATGTGGGACGTGTACTTGAAATCCCGCTTCAAAGAGTTAATCAAATCGGTAAAATGATTCCTGATGCAGGTAAGACTTTACTTGAGAAAATGAAGTTACCGGAAGGTGCCGAACTTAAAGAAATTTATGAAAATGGTACTCAAGAAGAAAAACAGTTGCTTCAAATGTCTATCCAACTGGAAGATTTGACAAGGCAAACAGGTGTTCATGCATGTGGTGTTGTAATCGGAAAAGAGAAAATAACAAATTATGTTCCGATGCAGATTGTAAAAGATGAAAAAGAAAATTCTGTTAAAAAAGAAGAAGATTATGTTGTAACAACTCAATTTCCCGGTCCACAATTGGAAGAATGTGGGCTTGTAAAAATGGACTTTCTCGGGTTGAAAACTTTAACACTTCAACGAAATTGTTTGGAATTATTGAGTAAAGAGGGAATAAAATTTGATTTAAATAAAGTTCCGTTGAATGAAGAAAAAACAATGGAGCTTTTTTCTCGCGGAGACACAATCGCAGTATTCCAGTTTGAAAGTCCCGGAATGCGTAAACATTTAAGTGCATTGAAACCTTCACGTTTTGAAGACCTTGTAGCGATGAATGCGTTGTATCGTCCCGGACCGATGGATTATATTCCGCAGTTTATCAAGCGAAAACTCGGAGAAGAAGAAATCGCTTACGATCATCCGATGATGGAACCGTATTTAAAGGATACATACGGAATTACGGTTTATCAGGAACAGGTAATGCTTCAAAGCCGTGCATTGGCAGGTTTTACCCGTGGGGAAGCGGATACATTACGTAAAGCCATGGGGAAAAAACAATTGGCTGTAATGGATAAACTTAAAATTAAGTTTAAAGACGGCTGTTTGGCAAAAGAAGAATTCGTTAATGGTTGTACAGATAAAAATCCGGAAGATTTGATTGAAAAAATTTGGGGTGACTGGACTGCGTTTGCATCGTACGCTTTTAATAAAAGTCATGCCGTTTGTTATGCATACGTAGCATATCAGTGCGGTTATTTAAAAGCCCATTATCCCGTACATTTTATGGCAGCCGTACTTTCATCGGAAATCAGAGACCCGGCAAAGATTTGTTTTTATATAAATCACAGCCGTGAAATCGGAGTAAAAGTTTTACCGCCGGATATAAATTGTTCAGATGTGAAATTTACAGTCAACAACGGCACTATTGTTTATGCGTTAAACGGAATTAAAGGTGTCGGTGAAGTAGCTGCATTAAATATTGTAGAAACACGTAAAAAAGTCGGAAAGTTTAAAAATCTGTCTCACTTTTTGGAAAATGTAGATTTACGAGTGGTGAATAAATCTGTTGTTGATATTTTGATTCGTGTAGGAGCTTTTGATACATTCGGGCAAAAACGTAAGTGGATGAGCGAGAATTTAGAATCATTATTAAATGACGCCCAGCAACTTCAAGAAGATGAACGTCGAGGGCAGATGGGGTTGTTTGATTTCGGAGAAATGGAAAATGACTCTTTGCATGAAGGCGTTGATGTTGAAGAATGGGATGAAGATTATCGACTGTTTGAAGAACGTGATATTTTAGGTTTTTTTGTTACCGGGAATCCGTTGGATAAATATAAATCTTTTATCAAAGAGCATTGCCAGTATGATTCAAAATCTATAAAATCATTGAAAATTAAGAGTTTTAATACAAACGTGACTATTGCCGGAATTATCGATAATGTTAAAATCAAAAAAAGTGATTCCGGAGATACTTGGGCTTTAATTACAGTTTCTGACAATTACGGAACATTTGAAGTAATGGTATATAAAAAACAATATGAAGAATTTTCTATGTTATTAGAACCTAAGAAGATTGTTTATTTAAAATTATTTTGTCGTAAACGAGGTGATAATCAACTTTCGTTCAGTGCCGATAAAATAGAAGATTTAAGTACAAAACGTTTTGGCGAAGTGACTGAATGCCATGTTTATTTAAGATCCGGAAAAGCTTCTGTCACTGAACTTGAGAATTTCCGTGATGATATAAACAGATTTCCGGGATCATTGAAATTGTTATTTCATCTGAACGATAATTTTGACCGAGAACATGTTTTGCGTGCAAAAGGTTATACAATGCCTAAAGATCAAGATTTTGCCGAAATGCTTAGAACGAAATATAATTTTATTAGTAAAATACGTTTATTATAATTTTTTAATTGAAGGAGTATTAAAATGGAATTTAAGAAAAAACAAGCAACAAAACAAACAACAGAATTGACAAAAAAAGAATTGATTGAAATTGTAAAAGAAACAGTGGAAAAACAACTTTCTGCTTATGACAAAAAACAAAAAAGAGCACATGCGGCATCTTTTGTAGGCAAGTTTATTCGCTTATTGTTTGTCGGTGCAATAATGGTTGTTGTTTCATTTTTCTTGCCAAAAATTGCTTTGACTGAAGATGATGAAAATGATGAGGTTGTTATTGAGGATGACGAAACAACTTCGGTTTAATCGATAATTAATTATTTTAACAGATAATAATTCGTAGATTGGTAATACCTCCCGATATCCGGGGGGTATTTTTGAAAAAGAAATATATTGATAATGTAATTTGGAATATTTATGAAGAAAATAAAGAAAGAACGCCTTTTTTTGACTGTGTATATTGTATTGCTAATATTTTGTGTAGTTTTTTCAGAAATATTATTGCGACTTGTAGGTTTCGGAATTGATACCAGACCTTTTTGTAAGGTTAAAATTAACGGTGTAAATTATTATCGAGACAACACATCTTTTATTAATAAATATTATTCGTCCTATTCAGCACAAATAAAAACAGAAGAAAAAAATCTTTTTCCGGTAAAAAAAGCTGCCGGTACTATACGGGGTTTTGTTGTAGGCGGTTCAACGGCACAAGGATATCCCTATGCATCAAATCAAAGTTTCAGTGCATTTTTAGAACGATCTATTAATGACGGAAATCACGGTAATGCGGCAGAAGTTATTAATATGGGATACAGTGCGATGAGTTCATATTATGTAGCTGATGTGGCAAAGAAACTTTTGAAATACGAGCCGGACTTTTTACTCATTTATGCGGGACACAATGAGTACTACGGTACAATCAGTGCAATGTCCGGAAGAAGTCACGGCGGACGTAAAAATTATTTATCGTTAAAAGAATTTCGTTTATTCCAATTATTTGACAAGTTGCTTCATTTTGAAAAAAAATCTTCCGGCGGCAAAACGTTGATGGACAGACAATTTGCCGGAGCAGCCTTTATTCAAGACGAATCAGACGCAGAAACAGCAAAAAATTTTATCAGTAATATAAATGAAACAGTAAAGCTGTATGAGAAAAGAAATATTCCGGTAATCATTTTTGAGCCGGTATCAAATATTTTTGACATGCCGCCGTTTGCCGGAAACGATGATGAAAAATATCGTTCTTTAATAGAAGAAAGTTTGTCGGCATTAAAAAATAATGCAGAAAATGAAATAAAAAATTGTAGAGAACAAGCGAAAAATTATCAAAGCAATGCAAATCTTGCATATCTTGAAGCTGTTTATTTGGCAAGGGAACAGCGAGATTCCTATTCGCAACTTGTAAAAGCAAAAGACGCAGATTGTATTCCTTTCAGATGTCGCAGCCGATTGACTTCGGAACTTGAAAGAAAGTGCAGTGTTTCAAACAGTAAAAATTTATTTTATATTCCTACATCGGCAATTATGAAAAAAGATAAGATTTTACCGGACAATAAGTTCTTTGCCGATCATTTGCATTTTTCAATAGAAGGAAATCGTTGGATAGCGTTGCAGGCTGCGACGGTTTTGCAGAGTATTTTTAATTTGGAAAAAGACAAGGTATTTGAAATTTTTACCTTGGATACAGAAGATTTTTATAGTCAATTCCCGCTTTCTGAATTGGATCGTTATCGTGTTGCAAGTTCGGTTTTGTCGCTGATAGAAAATGAACCTTTTGCGTCAATGCTTATTCCTTATTATCCGGAATTCCCGGTGAATAATAAAAATATTGTTACATCGGATGCGGCACTTTATCGAACAATTCGAGATTGCAAACAGGAAGACTTTTATTTAAATGCGTGTGCTTATTTTTTACGAAGCGGAAAATATATTCAAGCCAGAGAAACGGCACAATCATTTGTTAAATGTTTTCCGGCTAATGCAAAAGCCCGAGACTTTTTATCGCAAAGTTTGAAAGCTTTAGGCTTTGATAAAGAAGCTGATTATGAAAAAAATATATCATTGAGCTTAGAATAAAAAATATTAAAAAAATACAAAAAATGCCGAATGCAAGTTAGGGATTTATTTTTTCTAAAACGGAGACTTAGATGAATATACAGCAATTCAATGTAGAAGAAACACAGAAACTCTTTAAAATAACTGAAAAACTTAATCGTATTAATGACCTTGATTCTTTGCTGGATCAAATCCTTTTTTATGCCAGAATGTTTACACGTGCCGATGCAGGTACAATTTATTTAGTTGAAGATGACAGTTTAAGATTCGCTTATACGCAGAATGATACTTTCATGAAAAGAACGCAATTAAATAAAAAGCAAATTTATACAAACATAAAAATCCCTATTAACGCAAATTCTATTGCCGGATACGTTGCGATATGTCGTAAAATTCTAAAAATAGATGATGTTTATGAATTGGCAGGACATTTTCCGTTTTCATTTAATCGTCAATTTGATGAAAATTCAAATTACAGAACAATGTCAATGTTGACACTTCCGTTGATTGTAGGTGAAGACAAAGTAATCGGTGTAATTCAAATTATTAACTCTATAGATCCGGAAACCGGGAAAATAGTTCCGTTTACGGCGGAGAATGAACTTTTTGTTTCTTTCTTTGCAAATATCGCATCTTCGGCTATTGAAAAAGCGAAGATGACTCGTGAAATGATTTTACGTATGATTAAAATGGCCGAGCTGCGTGACCCGAAAGAAACCGGATGTCATGTTCAGCGTGTAAGTTCATTTTCAGTGGAAGTTTACCAAAGATGGGCTGAAAATCATAATATTCCAAGCAGTGAAATCAGAAAGAACAGCGATGTTTTACGTATTGCAGCGATGTTGCATGATGTGGGAAAAATCGGTATTCCTGATGTGATTTTGAAAAAACCGGCTCGTTTGACAGATGATGAATATGAAGTAATGAAAACTCATACTACATTGGGTAGCGACTTGTTTATCAATATTTTTAATGAAGTAGATGAAATGTCACGTGATGTTGCGGCGTGTCACCATGAGCGTTGGGACGGAAAAGGATATCCGAAAGGGCTTGCCGGAGAGGATATTCCGCTTGCCGGACGAATTGTAGCGATTGCCGATGTATACGATGCATTGATGTCTAAACGTGTATATAAAAGTGCGTGGGACGAAGAAGATGTTTTAAAATATTTAAGAGAACAAGCCGGAAGCCAGTTTGATCCGGAATTGATAGATATTTTTATTTCGGTATATGACATTATTAAAGCAATCAGAAATCGTTACTCAGAATAAAATAATGCGTGTTGTAATATTTATAATTGCAATATGGTTGATGGTAAGTTGTCAGAATATTGGACAAATTTATCCGGAACAAGAAGTTTCGTTGTTTACCGGATTGCCTACCAATCGTGCAGATACAATTCATGAAATGGCACCGGGCTTCGGCTACGGTGCTATTTTTTGTCAGGAAAACGGCTTCATATCTTATCCGGCGTTATATCTTTCAAATGATGATGAAATCTTTGGCGAATCTTTTGTTTTATTGGGATTTTCGAAAATAACATCTGATGAATCTGATATTCAATATGTTTTAGAATTACCCGTAAATTATGCTCAGCGACAATTAAACAATCTTGAAATTCGCTTGTACCCGATTTTTAAACCGTGGGATTCAAATAAAATTACTTATTCTCAGTTCAATTCCGGAAATTACATAAAAGATGATTTGTTCTTACGCTATTATTTTTCGCTGGAAAAAGTTCGGTTACCGGAAAAAATTAAATTTTTGCCTTTTGAAAATAAACCGCAAATTTTACAATGTGATTTAACTCCGTTAAAAAATGAAATGTCAAAATGGTACGGAGTGGCGATTTTTTTTGCCTCAACAGGAAATTCTGATTATATAACTTCGGGAAAAGGAAAAATGATTTGTTCATCGGGTAGTGTAGAGTTGATTCCGTCATGTTGGCAAAATTGGAGCGGAATAACGGATGAATCATTTTCTTTACCTTATGGAAAATGGTTGCCGGTAAAAAATAAATTGTATCGTACCGGAAAATATTCCCCGGTTTTGAAAACATTTTATAAGTAAATGCATAAATCTTTTATTAATCAGATATAATGCATTGAAATAGCAGGAGAGAATAATGGAAGATTCTGATTTTGTCATAAAAATTTGTGATACAGCAAAAAAGGCTGCGTTGGCTGCCGGAGATTTGCAACGTCATAATTTTCACAATTATATAAAAGTTCAACAGTTTTTTGACCATGATTTAAAGTTGGAAACAGACAGAGAATCGGAACAAATTATTATTGATATATTACGAAAAGATTTTCCGGATTTTTCAATTATTACGGAAGAATCGGGTATGTTGTGTGCTGATATAAAATCTTATGATGCAAGCGGAGAATCTTATGTCTGGATAATAGATCCGTTGGACGGCAGCGTGAATTATTATTCGGGAGTTGCGTATTTTTGCGTGTGTATTGCGTGCTATAAAATGACAAAAGATCAGCTTGATGCGTTACAAAAAAATGAATCATTGAAAAATTGGGGGGAGCCTGTAGCCGGCGTTGTTTATGTTCCTATGCTTGATGAAATGTATTATGCTACGTTAGGCGGCGGAGCATTTTGTAACGGCAAACCTATAAAGTGCGGGAATTTTAAGAAATTATCAGAATGTCTCGTACTTGTGACTTGCGGGAGTTTGGTGGCTTCTACTTGGCATATCGCACATTTGTTGCCTGAGATTTCTAAGAAATCTTTGAAAGTTAGAATGTTCGGGGCTACAGGTTTGGATATTGTAAATGTTGCACGAGGCGGTGCCGGTGTGTTTTTTCAGGAAGGCCCGCATTTGTGGGATTTTGCAGCGTCACGGTTGATATTGCAGGAAGCCGGCGGATATTGGGAAGATTTGTATATGGGTAACGGTCGATACAAAGTAATGGCTACGACTCCGCATGATGATGTTTGGAATGAAATGAAAGAAATTCTGAGTAAAGAGGAAGATTAATTAGTTTTATGAAAATTAGATATTTTATTACTGTGCTTGTTTTATCATTATTGTTTGCTTGTGAAGAATCAAGATATGACACTTTAGATTTTAGTTCGATCGACTATGATGTAGTGTTGGAAGAGCCTCTTAATTTTACTGTTCAGGGATCAAATAATTACATAATGCTTTGGTGGAATTATCCGTTAAATCAAACAATTTCAGTTTTATATTCCGTATACAGAAGCGAATCGGAAGACGGGGAATTTTCTTTGTTGAGCGATGATTTAAAAGATTATTATTATTACGACAACGCAGTAGAACCGGGTAAAACTTATTGGTATAAAGTACGTGCCAAATCTATTTTGTACGGAGAAAGCGATTTTTCACAAATAAAAAGCGGAATGCGAAAAGGGCGAGGCGTAGATACTTATGACAAAGAATCACCTAATAATAAAAAAGAAAACAGTACTAAAATAGAACTTGATGTATTATACAAATCTTCATTGTATATAAGTCATGATGCAACTGCTGATGATTATGACTATTACACAATGGATGCAAAAAAAGGCGATATTTTAAAAATTACAATTAAATATCCGTCATTAGATGAAACTAATGTTGCGACTTTGTCATCGTATGACCTTAATATAACGAGTGATTTAAAAGAGATTACGAATGTTACCGGACAAAGTTTGACATATAACGGCAATGCTTATCTAATCTTTTTCTCAAGAGATACACCTATTTATATCTGCATTTCACCGGACAGTGTTTCTCCGTCTTTGAATAAAACAGGCGATTATGATTTGATAGTTTCAAAAGTAGATTCATCAGAGCTTTTCCCGATATATTCAACAAGTTCGGTTTCTTATGTGAAGATTTTTTGGTCATCATATTTTTCACAAATGGCATCAAAATATATTGTACAACGACGTGAAAAAGGCAGTGAAGAGTGGATAAATATAGAAGGATCATTGACTCCGTATAGATTGGATGTACAAAGTGAGTTCGCTCCTAATATTACGCAAATGTATGACAGAAGTGCGGAAGTAGAAAAAGTGTATGATTATAGAATTGCAGCTTACTTAGAAACAAGTTATAAAGTTGACGGCGAAGAGCAAAAGAATGAAATTATTTTTTATTCCTCAATAGCGGAAGATGTTCAAATTTATAAAAACCAAGCTAACAGATTACCTGAAGATGCCACAGATAATATAGATTTTGACAATGCCTTAGAAATTACTCTTGATAATCAGATAAACGGAGCAATAGATACTGAAGATTGTCGTTATTATAAGGTATTGCTAGAAGCAGAAAAAACGTATTCATTTTCAGTTTTGCCGTATTCATCAGCCGGAAAAGTTTTATTCAGCGTAGACTTTTTTGAAAGCGACGAACATGGAAACAAAAATAAATTACTTCATATTCCGCAAGAAGAAGCCAGTATAGAATACGGAAATTTCTTGTATACAGTTCCTAAAGATGCCGGCGGTGATTATTGGTTGTGCATTGACGGAAATAATACTAAGGGACTTTTTTCTATTGTGGTAAAAGAGAGCGAGTCATGATAAATAAAAGAATTATCATGATTATTGTAATTTCGTTTTGTTGCACAATGACATCTTTTGCAATGCAATGGAGCGGACGAGCATTTCTTTGCGGCAGTGCAGATTATACCGAAAACTTTTTTTCATTTCTGTACAATTCTCAATTGTCACCGGAACTTTTGACCGGAATAGAATTAACTTCGCCTATAGGAAACACCGGTAATAAATATTCATTTACCCAAGAAGCGGAACTCAGCGTAAAAGGCGGTAATCGGTATTGGAAAAATGGACTTGTTTATTATACAGACAAAACTTATTCATTGAATATTCAAGCGGATTATCGTTTTCTTGTAAATTTTCGCTATGTAAAACCTTTTGCATTTTATTTCGGGACGGCGGCTCATTTTGTATTACGCAGCGATCGCTATTCTATAGGTAAAGTATTTAACTACACAAACTTACGAGTGACGCCGTTTTTACCTACTATCGATTCCGGTATCAGATTATGGTACAAAGATTTATTGCGATTCAGATTCCATCATGAAATCGGCGGAATAGTAGGATTGGCATTTTATTTTAGGCAAGAAGAATTATTCGATGCTGATAATGTTGCTACATATTATTTCTACAATATGTTCAGAATCAATGCAGAAGTAAAATTATACAAACGCATTTGGTTGACTGCCGGGTATCAAAACAAAATCATAGCCGGATTGTCGTGTCAAAATCTTACCGGGCGAATATTCTGGTCAAATATGGGATTTTTGGGGGTGAATGTTGAACTTTTCTGATAATCGAAAATTGAGTTTTCGTATTTGGCGAACAGTGTGTGCGTTATTCGGGACTTTTTGTTTAATGAATTGTTTTTCGTGTTCTTCAATGGTATTGGATACACAGCCGTTTAATGTTTTGGAAACATCACATTTTACCTTCTTTTATCGTGACGGATGTGAAATAGAGAAAGATTTGAAGAAGATAGCCAAATATTGTGAAAACGGAATCAGCTGGTTTTCAACTTATGTAGGATTTAAGATTGAATTAAAACCGGATATTTATCTGTTTGATGAACCGTCAGGCTCTTTTAAAGAACCGTTTTCTGATATTAATTTAGATTCCCATTCTATAAACGGGACAATCCTTTATTACTATGTAGAACAAGATTATTTAACGGCAGCTTCTATTATTTTGCATGAAGCCATACATGTAATCCAAGATTTTTATTTCAGTCTCGATAATACGGCATTGGCAGAAGGTTTTGCGTCATTTATAAGTTTGAAATTTTATTATTATTATTTAGGCGGAAGTTATGCGGATAAAGATATTTCAGAATTGTTGAAAGTATCGGCATTGCAGGGAATTTTAGCAGGTGACGGAATACCGGAAGAATTATTGAAACTTTCTTTGCCGGATTTTAACAGAACAAATGTTTTGGAAGGTGACAGAAATGCCGGATTGCGTTACGAAATAATGGAATCTTTTATTACTTATTTAGTGGAAAAATATGGAATAAAATCAGTAATTGATTGGCAACGTAATACAACGGTTTCTAATTTTAAAAATAATTTTAACAAAAATATACCGGCAGACTTTGATGAATGTCAAAAAAAGTGGCTTTTTAGTATCGGATACAGATAACTTTATTCACAACAAGAACATTTTCCCCAAAAAAACAATTGAGAACGAGAAAGAGTAAAATCATCGGGTAACCGGGGAAGGTTGATTTTCATAAAAAGGTCGTAAACTTTTCCGCATTTTTCACATTTAAAATGTGCGTGTTCGGAAATATCTGCATCGTATCGTAATTCTCCGTTTTCCAACGGTAATTCTTGTATTAATTTTTTTTTTACAAACAGTGACAATGTATTGTAAATAGTAGTTTTTGAAAGAGTAGGTAATTGTGGATGTAAATTGCAATAAACCGTATCAGCAGTAGGATGATTTTTGTTGTCTATCAGATATTGGTAAATAAGAATTCTGTGGATTGACGGTCTTATATTGTGTGCCAATAAAATATCTGAAACTTGCATATTCATCCTTTAAATTATTAAAATCTTAATTGTATAAAAAACCAAAAGTTTCCGGAGGGTGGAAACTTTTGGTTATATATTTTTTTAAATCAATCCCGATTGCGGAAAGATTTTATTTGAAATATCTGTTAAGAAGTCCTTGAAAACCGCATCCGTGACGAGCTTCATCTTTTGCCATTTCATGAACTGTATCATGAATAGCATCGTAGTTTAATTCTTTAGCACGTTTTGCGATCATCATTTTACCTTCACATGCACCGGCTTCTGCTGCAGCACGTAATTCAAGGTTTTTCTTAGTGCTGTTTGTTACTACTTCGCCGAGCAATTCTGCAAAACGAGCAGCATGATCTGCTTCTTCAAATGCGTATCTTTTGAAAGCTTCAGCAATTTCAGGATAACCTTCACGGTCAGCTTGGCGGCTCATTGCTAAGTACATTCCGACTTCGCAACATTCTCCGTTAAAATTGTCTCTTAATCCTTGAAGAATCTCAGGATCTACACCTTGAGCAACTCCGATTTTGTGTTCATCGGCATAACCTTTTCCTTCTTCTTTTAATTTAAATTTGTCTTTTGCTGCTTTACACTGTGGACATTGATCTGGTGCTTCATCTCCTGTGTGAACATAACCGCATACGCTACAAACCCATTGTTTTGACATTATAAACTCCTTTTATTTTTGTAATCATTACAAAAAGTAATCTAGTACAAAAAGTTTAAGATGTCAAATGATTTTCTGATATTTGAATATTTTTTTATAAAATCGGATCGGAACAAAATTGTTTACGCCTGCAAGTTTTGCAAAATTTACCCATCCAGACCTCATCAAATTGTGTTATTGCGTCAGCTACAAATTTTTTATCATTGCTTAAAATGCCAGCTTCAAAATTGCGAGTATTTTCACCTTTCATTCCAAGTCCTGCTCCGGTAAGGTTTGCAGAACCGACGTAGGCCGTTTTCAAATCAAAAATTATAATCTTAAAATGAACTCTGGGGCAAAGTTGTCTTTCAATACCGTTGATAAGTGCCGGATATTTATCAAAATCTTCTCGGAAAGCACGACCTGGTTCTTTTGCATGAATTAAGCGGATTTCCACACCGTTTTTTACTAAATCAGACAGGACTTCAAGCAAAGGTTTTGTTTTTCTGCCGTCTTTGACATAGAGATCTTTAATATCGGCAGTTCCTATCCATAGGATTTTTTTTACAGATTTGATGCGTTCTATTATTTGTTCATAATGATTTTCATTGGAAATAAATCGGAATTGAGCTGATGATTTTTTTTCTTTTGTTAAGCTGATTTTTTTACCGCACATGATGATGTTATAACATAAAGTAGAGTCTTGTTTTTTTATAAATTAATATTTTTTATTTTGTGGAAATACTAAAAGAGGATAAAGGTCTGTCGTCCATGCTACTTTGGGTTTACTTGTGTGTATATGGTGACAGACGTATATTCTGTTTCTGTATAGACGTCTGGCACCTATGTAATTTCAGCTTTTCCAAGTCCACCTACCTCTAAAATTAAATAAAATGTGAAAAATTGTAAAAAAATAACCAATCGTGCAATAGAATTGACCCAAAAACGCATTAAAACATTGTGGAGGCATAAAAATGCGAAAACCACGACAATTAAAAAAGAATGCGTATTATCATGTAAGTAACAAATTTCACAGATTAGTGCAGATTATAATGAACTCGAGGATCAAAAAATACCTGCTGGCGTTAATCCATGCAGCAGCGGAAAAGTTTAAAATGAAAATTAAGAATATCTGCATTCTCGACACGCATTTCCACATGGAGATTCAGCCTGGCGAGGATGAAAATCTGTCTGAAATCATGAAATATATAAAGCAACGTTTCACTCAATGGATAAACAGAACTTTCGA
>JAGANG010000032.1 GCA_017624275.1 Spirochaetales bacterium
CGCAAGGCGGTGCTTTATTTTTAGGCGATGATGTTACTCCGGACGACGGATTAATAAATTTTATCCTGATTCCCAAAATGAACATATTCAGTTTGATAAAAACAGTTTTGGGATTCTACCTTCGCAATCCAAAATTATTAAGCAAGAAAGTATTGCGTGTTACCGGAAAAACTTTTTCCGTAAAAGGGAAAGACGGCAAACAATTACAAATAGAACTTGACGGAGAATTAAAAACAACACCTGAAATTTGCGGTGAAATAATCGCAAACAAATTACCGTTTGTAGTACCTAAAGATATAGCTGAAAAATACATAAATAAAAAAAGGAAAGCCGATGAAAAAAAATAAATCAATAAATAATAAAAAGCATCGTTCCGCATATCCTATTATTTTTCTAATGGGAATAATGAATATAATAACATTTTTTCATGTTTATGATATTCCGACTGATTTGAAGTTTTTCGGAGTAATATCCGGTTTTATTCTATTAGTAATTATTACATTGTTTACATATATTTTTTCTGTATCTAATACAATTTGGAATTTTTTCCTGACATTATCAATTATTATACAAGGTTCAGTCTGGGGACTGTACCACAAAAACGCTTTGATATTACATTTATTCCTTGTAATCGCAGGACTTTTTTCGTCCATACTGTCAGACCCCAAAACCAACAAACAAACAGTTTTTATGTCATTCGTAGCATATTTATTTTTCGCAATATTGATTGTATTTAAAATCATCGATTATAAACACAGCATTGTTCCGTTTATCATGCTGGTTTTCGGCGTTATTTTTATCCAGCTTCAATTGATGTTTTTAGTAAATCAAATCACCAATTATAAAAAAATTATTTCCGGAAATACCGAAAGCTCTCAAAGTATGCAACTATTGATAGAACGTAAAAAACAAGAAGCCGAAGAAGCAAACAAGGCAAAATCTATATTTTTGGCAAATATGAGTCACGAAATTCGTACACCGATAAATACAATTCTCGGGCTGGGTGAAGTGATTTTAAGAGAATCTACAGATGAAAAAACTCTCAATTACACAAAAAATATTAACAATGCCGGAAAAATGCTTTTATCCATCGTAAATGACATTCTTGATTTTTCCAAAATTGAAAATAATAAAATGCAAATCATTCCTATAGAATATTCAATTACTTCGATATTAGACGAGCTTGTCACTTTTACCAAATTACATGCAAAACCTAAAGGATTGACTGTAAACACAATTTTTTCACCAGATTTACCCGGCATTTTGTACGGAGATGAAATTCGAATCAAACAAATAATTACAAACTTACTTACCAATGCCGTAAAGTACACGAAAGCCGGCTGTATTACCTTTAAAGTGGATTACAAAGAACTTACCGATGATAAAATCATACTTTCTGTAGAAATTACCGACACCGGAATCGGAATAAAAGAAGAAAATATTCCAAAACTTTTTAATAAATTTGAAAGAATCGATGAAAATAAAAACAGAAGTATTGAAGGTACCGGACTGGGAATCAATATTACGGAAAATTTGCTTAATATGATGGGAAGTCGATTGGTTGTAAAAAGCGAATTCGGTGTCGGTTCAACTTTTTCATTTGAACTGGAACAAAAAGTTATTGATAAAACTCCTATCGATACCACTAACCGTTCCGATAAACAAAATGCTCAAAACTTTTCAGAAACATTCACTGCCGAACATGCCAATATTCTGATTGTTGATGATAATGAAATGAATTTATTTGTAGCAAAAGAATTATTGAAGCACACAAAAATAAATATTACTACGGTAACTGACGGCAAAAGATGTCTTGAGGTAACACATGATAAATTATTTGACCTAATTTTGATGGATCACATGATGCCATATCCAGACGGAATAGAAACTTTGAAAATGTTGCGAAATGACGAATCGAATATCTGTAAAAATATTCCCGTAATCGCATTAACAGCAAACGCAATATCCGGAGCAAAAGAATTTTATTTGAATAAAGGTTTTTCTGATTATCTGACTAAACCGGTTGAGATAAAAAAGCTGGAAGAAGTTTTATTAAAAAATATAAAAAAAGACTTAATCACTTTTGTTACACACAACAATTCCGAATCATTATTCGAATATCAAGATGAACAAAATAAACATATCGATATAAAAACCGGAATATCATACACTTACAATAAAGAAAATTATTTTGTATTACTTAAAATGTTTGATGAAAAATCCAGCCAAAGATATGAAGAAATCACTTCAATTGTTGAAAAATGTCACGAAGATTCTTGTAAAAATTACGTTATCAAAGTCCACTCATTAAAAAATACCGCTGCGATGATAGGAGCAAAACAACTTGCCGAAATAGCTCTGAACTTAGAGCTTTCCGGCAGAAGAAACGATATTAGTTTTATAAAAAAACATCATGATGAACTATTGACAGAATACAAAATCGTTGAAACCGAAGTTAAAAAACTGCTGAATGATGAAAAAATAATTTAAACCAGACAAACAAGCTAATCACTGAACATTTTATCTACAAACTTCTTATCTTTTTTCCAGTTGGCATGGACTTTTACCGTAAGAAAAAGCTGTACATTGCGTTCAAATATTTCGGTCAAACTTTCTCTGGCTGCACTGCCGATTTCCTTGATTACCGAACCGTTCTTTCCTACTACAATTCCTTTTTGGCTTTCTCGATCAACATAAATCGTAGCGTAAGCTTTTATTTTGCTCGCTGTTACATGAAGATTATCAGTTTTTACATAAACCGAATGAGGGACTTCCTCTTTTGTTCGTTCAAAAACTTTTTCGCGTACTGTTTCTTCTATTCTAAACGGAATTGACTGGTCGGTAACGTATTCTTCCGGATAATATAACGGGCCTTCCGGCAATATAGACGCAATCCTTTCTTCCATTTCTTTAATGCCGTTACCGTTTTCTGCTGAAATAAACACATAAGGAATATCAGGCAATCGAGAATGAACTTCATTAAAAACATTACATTCTTGCGGTTTCGTTGTAATATTATCGATTTTATTAAATACAATAATCGCCTTTTCTTTGTACGGACGAACAAGATTTACTACGGCTTCTTCTTCCTCTCCAAAATCTCGCGACAAATCTACAAGGTACAAAACCAAATCCCCGTCTCTTAATGTTTGTTCTGCTACGGTAGTCAATTCTCTGTTTAAGTGAGATTCCATTTTGTGATAACCCGGAGTATCAATAAAAACGATTTGATAATTCGGCTCAGTCACTACACCTCTTACGGCAAAACGTGTTGTTTGCGGTAACGGAGACACTATCGAAACTTTGAATCCGCATATTGTATTCATTAATGTTGATTTACCGGATGAAGGTCTGCCTATAAGAGAAACAAAACCACTTTTAAAAGAATCTGCCATATATCTTCCTTGTAAGATAAATTATTAAATAAGAAAAAAGTCCAATAAACGAAAATATCAAAAAGAAAACATTGTTTTTTAATATATTCAAAAAATCTAATTCAATATAAACATGGGGCAAAAACATTCCCTTTGAGAAAAATCCCAATAACGGAAAAAAGAAAATTATAAATACGCTGTCTGCAATCTTTTTATGAAACTTTACCGTCATTACAAATAAACACACAAGCGTTATTTCGTAAGGCAACAAAACAGACAAATATATAAATAAATCCGGCATATAAATCGACACTAACGCACTTCGATTTACACCGTAACTAATCAAATGAAACAACGGATGTTTTAATATATAGAAGAAAAAACTAAACCGTGACACTCCGATAAAAAGAAGAAGTATTTTTGAATTAATATTTTCCGAATCGTACACTTTGCGTATTTCCTCCGATTATTTTGCTGCTACACCAACAAGCAATTCTCTTCCGTTACGTAAAATTTTAAAATAGAAGAATTTCTTATTTTTCTCCTGTGCTTCTTTTTTTATCATTCTCAAATCTTCAATACTTTTGATTTTTGTTTGATTAATTTTTAAAAGCACGTCTCCTGTCATCAAGCCGTAAAGTGCAGCAGTTGATTTTTCATTCAGTGAAATTATTTCCAACTGATTATCTTTATATTTATCATCATTTTTGACTGAACGTACTCCGAATTCTGCCCCTAAAAATTCTTCTGTTGCCGACGTTTGAGCAGAATAAGCTGTACCGCCATTGTCATCCGGACGACGTTGTAACGTTACTTTCACATTTTTATTTTTTTCACCGTCAAACAATGTCAATTCCACTGTATCGCCCGGTTTGTGGCGTGAAATCATCCATACTACAGTGTTTGCATCACGCACGTCTTTACCGTCAATAGCCAAAATTATATCCCCTACAGATATTTCATTTATATCAGCAGGCGAATCTTTTATTATTTGAGTAATACACGCTCCGTGTTCAAACTGTAATCCCAATGTCTCACGCAAACGTGAATCGGTCACAGAAGCTACCACTACACCCAACCACGGATATTCCACCGGGCGATTTGCAACAAGCACATCTACAATATTTAAAGCAGTATTTATAGGAATGGCAAAAGACAGCCCGCTGTTATCACCGCTTTTACTTGCAATCCAACTGTTTATACCGATAACTTTTCCGTAAATATTAAAAAGCGGACCGCCGGAATTACCGGAGTTTATCGCCGCATCGGTTTGAATATAATCTGTAGCATAACTGGCAGCACCAAGCATTGCACGCCCTAACGCACTTACAATTCCCACACTTACAGTATTGTTAAAACCATAAGGATTACCTATTCCGATTACCCAATTACCCACTTTTATTTGTGAAGAATCACCCATTTGAGCCAATTGAAAACGAGAATTTTCCGGAGCATCAAAACATATTACCGCCAAATCCGTACGTTGGTCATGACCTAAAAGAGTTGCCGGAAATTGGCGATCATCATGCAATGTCAAACGCAAATTGAGTTTTTTATTGGAAATAATCGACGAAATAACATGATAATTTGTAAGAATATAAACTCTGTTTTCATCACGACGAAACATAAATCCCGAACCAAATGATATTATCGCTGATTCCTGTACTACATCAACACGCACTACAGTAGGAGCTCCGGCTTGTGCTACCTGTGCAAACGCATCTTGAACAGCTACGGCAGAGGAAATACTGTCAACAGCCGATAATGAACACAAAGACAATAAACATATACAAAATAAAATAAAACGTTTCATCGATTACTCCAATATTGTTTACGGCATTTTAAATTTTGCTTTAATTTCCGCTAAATCTTCAGGCTCTATTGTTAAAATATCATAACCTTTTTCTGTTACCGCTACGGTATTTTCAAAATGAGCAGAATATGAACCGTCCACTGTTACTACTGTCCAGCCGTCATCTAACACAAAATAATCTTTATCACCTAGATTAATCATCGGTTCAATAGCGATTACCATTCCCGGCATAAGCTTTTTCTTACCTTGACGGAATCTGTAGTTCGGCACTTCGGGATCTTCATGATTTTCAAATCCTACTCCGTGTCCGCAATAACCTCTTACTACTCCCATACGAAACTGAGACGCATAATCTTCTACGGTTCCGCCGATATCGTTCAACGGTGCCCCCGGACGAACTTTACTTATAGCTTTATAAAGAGCAGTTTCTGTTACATCCATAAGCTTTTGAAGTTCCGGTTTAATTTCACCTACGGCAAAAGTTCTGGCACTGTCGCTTATCATACCGCCTTTCAAAACACCCACGTCTATACCGATAATATCACCTTCTTGTAAAACACGTTTACACGGAATCCCATGGATAATCTCTTCATTTACCGAAGCACATATAGAACACGGAAAACCTTCGTAACCTTTAAAAGACGGAATCGCTTTGTGATCTCGAATAAAAACTTCTGCTATTCTGTCAATTTCCATTGTGGTAATACCGGGATAAATCACAGTTTTAAGATATTTAAACAGCTTTGACGCTATAATTCCGTTTTGTCTGATTTGTTCGATTTGCTCTTTTGTTTTTAATTTTATCATTGTTAAATCTCCCTTTTATATAAAACGTTGTGCAGTATATCAAAAAATATCTTTATTAGACATTACTTTTTTTAATCTGCAAGACAGACTTTCCCGTTAATAATTTTTAATGCATCTTTCATTACAAGATTATTTAGTACTTTTTCTAACTCATCAGAGATTTGCGAAGTCATTCTTTGAAATCCCATAAGCTTCGATGTATAAGCACACACATTTTCAGTAAAAATACCGACTGAACTTTTTACCGCTGCCAATATGCATTTTTCCAGCTCTTCCGTCGCAATCTGATTTATAGCTCGGTTTCCGGCTTTTCTGGCAACTACAGTTCCATTTTCCTTTATAAAAAAGTTACCGACTCTTTCAAAATCTGAACAATGGCCATTCATAATATTTGCCACGCTGTTTTGCAATGTTGAACAAAGTTTTTTATATCCCAAAAGCGGAGCCAAACGAATACATAAAGTATCAAAACTTACAGGGGCTTCATTTTCAATTATGTAGTCAGCTACTCGAATAAGAAAATCATTATTTTTTTCATTTTCACGGCGTTTTACGGTAAAAATATCAGCTTCTTTATAATCTTCAAAGATTTCCGTTTTTACCTGTGTCACAGCTGAAAAATCTTCAAATGTAATTTGCTTACTTTCAATTACATCATCAACCTTTGTATCTTTACCGTTTCCCTGCAACGCATTTTCTACGGCATTAAGCAAATCTTTTTTGCACACTTCCGGATTTTTCAACCATTCATACGACCAGACTTTATAAATTTTCCAGCCTATTTCATTAAGCATCGTATAACGCAATCGTTCCCGTTCTCGCACTGTAACGGCAGATTTATACATCTGTCCGTCGCACATTATTCCCAATGCAAAATCCCCTGCAGCATTAACAACAGCCAAATCAATTTTAAAACAAGAAAAACCCGGACGCCGTACTACTTTATAACCGGAAGCCGTAAGCAAATCAAAAAGCATATTTTCAAATTGCGAAACATCATCTTGTTCTGCGTCCGGCGTTGTAATATCTGTATGCTTTTTATCAGCAATCGCAAATTCTATATAAGACTTCAGCATACTTACACCACGTGCGGATTCCTTTTCATCATTCAAATTATTTTTTATATCTTCCGGTAAAATCGAACCTACAAGTTTTAAATTATATTTTGCACGAGTAATTGCTACATTTAATCGACGATATCCGCCGTCACGACTTAACGGTCCAAAGTTCATAGACATCAAACCGTTAGAATCTTTTCCGTAACCGATACTGAAAATTATCGTATCACGTTCATCACCTTGAACATTTTCAAGATTTTTTACGAAAAATGCTGCCGGACGATCTTCATCAAAAAAATACGCAATTTCCGGATTATCACGACGAATTTGCAAAATAATTCGCTCTATTGCAGCCTGTTGGGCAGAACTGAAAGTTATTACACCTAAAGATTTTTCCGGAAAAAGTTTTACATGACGCAACACAAGTTGTGCAACTTTCAACGCTTCATTCAGATTTTCACGATTGCCGCCTCGATTATAAATACCGTTTTCCACATAAACATATTCTACACCGCAATCTTTACAATATGTAGTCACCGACGGAAATGTAATAAGTTCGCCGTTGTAAATCTCTTTATTGGAAAATGCAATCAAGCTTTCGTTTCTACTGCGATAATGCCACTTCAGCATTTTTTGCGGTAACACAAGAGACATTTCATCAAGAATTGATTCAAAAGAACCTTCGTATTCATCATCATCTTCGATTTCGACCGTCGCCGTAAAAAAATCTGTAGGCGGCAACTGTTCCTTGTCACCGGCTATAATCACTTGCTTAGCTCTGAAAACTGCACCTACGGCGTCTTCCGTACGTACTTGAGAAGCCTCGTCAAAAACCACCATGTCAAAATCATAACTGTCAGATTGCAAGAAAAGACTTACCGATAACGGCGACATCATTAAACAAGGTTTTAACAGTGAAATAAGATTCGGTATTTTTTCAAAAAGGACTCGTAAAGGCATTATGCGAGTTTTCTTTTCTATTTCACGACGCAAAATCATCAACTCGTCACCGGCTGATATAAGATTATTTAAATCAGGAATTTGCATTGTTAATTTTTCTTTGATTTTCGCCTGTGTAATAGAAAATTGTTGTAAATCCAACATACAAAATTCATCTATTAAAGCTTCCTGTTTTTTACGTCTGAAACCTGTAACATCTTCTGCAGCAGGAAGTACTGCGTCAAGCCATTCTTGGTAGAAACGTTTAGAAAAAGACTTTGCAAAATAATCAGAAAACTTTCTTGAATCATCTTGATTACCAGACATTTCCACAGTTTCGATATAAACCGACAAACCTAAATCACAACATGATTTTCTTGTAACGTTATAATCAATCCATTCTTCCAGCAGCGAAATATTACCGGCACAACTTTTTATATCATGACAATTTTGTTCCAATTCGGCATTTTCAAAATCTCGGCGTTCATCAAACATCGCAACAATGCGTTTAAAATCCGGTAAAACATCATCATAAATCTTTTCAAGTCGTTTTACTTCCGTTGTATCGACAGAAACGCCTTTATAAAGCGACAAAAGTATATTATCGCAATCAAAATATGTTTTAAATCCTTTCAAGCATTCAAACCAATCAAGATATTTTTTTATCAATGACCAATCAGTTTTATTTTCGTTGTACAAACCTTGAAACTCTTGTTGCAAAATATTTCGACTTGCCGAGATTTCACAATCAAGCTCTTGCATATTTTTTATATCAATCAAATCATTATCAATTTCTGCTTTGATAAATTTCACTGACGGTAAAAAATATTTTTTTAATTCAAAAATTGCCGTTGTAAAATCTTTAAATCCTAAAACAATCTCTTCGGCGGTACCGATAACTTCGTGATACGTACACCTTGCCATTGTCCGTCCCGAAAAGATTTCGGTCTGTCGGAAAAGTTTTTCAAAGTGGGTAAAGAAAACAGCCGTTGTTATAACTTTTTCCTTATTAAAAGGAACTGCATTTATTTCACTCTTTTTATGTTCCGACGAAAGCATTACCTTATCAAGCGGAATAAGATACTTTTCCTTAAACTTAGTACAAATACGTTTAAATTCCGCTGCATTTTCTTTCAATTCAATCCAATCTGTTTCACGTTCATAAAAGTTACTGCCTAAGAATTTAGTCGCAAGAGCTTCTTTTGTCGCAATATCTTTTTTATAAGAATGCCATTTGTCAAGTTTAGAAAATACATCCATTATATTTTTAAACTTAAAGTCAAAACGAGAACTGGCTTTTACCAATTCTGTAAGAGCATTACGCAAATCTCTGTAAGACTTGTGAAATTGCGGAATAAGCCAATTTTCGGCATATCTCAATTCACGACGATAATATTCTATTTCCAGTTGAAAAATACCGTCGTCAAATATTGAAATCAATTCGTTACGAAGCTCTTCTTCTTCCGAATAAAGTCTTTCCAGTTCCGAAATTTTAGTAATACAAGTATTAAAATAAGGTAAATGACACAACCAATCGGGGGTAATCTTTTGGGCACAAAAAACAAAAACTTCTTTGATAAAATCAAAATCTGCCACATCCATAGTTTCCATTCTGTACATTTTGATTGTATCTAATGCTTCCTGTAGATTTTTTGTGACCTTTTCAAAAGTTTGGCAATATTCTTCCATTTCAGAAATACGTTCAAATGCCTCTTCTTCCGAAAAAGATTTTATTTGTAATTTGGTTAAAGCTTTCAATCCGTTACTTATTTGTGCGACATTGACATTACTTATTTCCGAAATATATTTTTCTGATAATTTTTCACTGAGTTTGTTTAAATCTTCAGCTTTTGTCCAAAATTGATTAAGCAGTTGCTTTTTTACTTCAATATCTTCATTTTCCCAAATCGCAAAATCTACAATCGGTTTTTCATCAATGGGGGAAATATTAAGTAATTTTATAATTTTTGATACAGCCTCGACTGTATACTTTTTTATTTTTACACCGTAATACGCTTCGCAATTTTTCAATGTATTTTCTAATTCGCAAAGCTTATTTGCCGTTTCATTGTAAAAGGATTCCAGCTCTTGTCTGTAAGTGAGTGACAAGGAATTGATATTGGCATAACGCCACGGATTATCAGGTATATCGCAACTCATCCGCCGGAAAGCTACACTCAATTCTTCAAGTTGTCGTTGTATTTTGAAAAATTGCTCTTTCGTAACATTTTTTATTTCATCTCCGAAAATTTCTTTGCATGAAAATGAAATATTAGGAACATCCTGCATTGCAAAAATTTTCCCTATTACATCAAAAATACTCATTTGTAACGGTTCGATTTTTTCATGCAATTGCTTTACATAGCCGTCAAGATGACCGCAGCACGCTTCTAGCTCTTTAAGCTTCTGATATGCTTCTTCATGAACTTTTATTTTAGGTGAATTAAGAGTTTTGTTTAATTGTCGCAAAACTTCTTTTTTATTTGCTTTATAACTGTGAAGAAACAGACAACTGTTGTCCAAACCAGCTTTGCTCAATCGCTGGTATACCACATTCAACGCCGCCGCTTTTTCAGATACAAATAAAACTTTCTTTCCGGCAAATATAGCAGCTGCAATAATATTAGTAATCGTTTGACTTTTCCCGGTTCCCGGCGGCCCTTGCAAAATAAAACTTTTTCCCTGCATGGCATATCGTAAAGCTTCCTGCTGGCTGGAGTCGGCATCTACAATTTGCAAATCTTCAAATACTGCCGGCTTGTCATCAAAAACAAGCGGCTTTTTTTCAAGCATTGCAGAAAGTACGGGATTTTCTAAAATGCGGTCTTTATTTTTTTCCAAATCAAAATACATATTCATCTTGAGAAAAGAAAAAAGCCCCAAGCCGCATTTTTCAATTACGGAAAACTGTTCTATATCCGGCAACTTCTTTAATTGCTCCAAGTAAGTTTCAATATCAGAATCAGCATCAAAATCCGGTAATTCAATGCCCATTTCCTGTTCCAATTTATATCGCAATGTAGGATTAAACAAAATTTCATCTTCATGAATATGCAACTTATACGCAGATAAAATATTTTCCTTGTAAATTGTCACCGGAACAAGAATTAACGGAGCTAAAAAACGTTGTGACGAAGAAAATTTCTCGTACCATTCCAAAAAACCGAATGCCATATAAAGAATATTAACACCCTGCTCTTCTACAGCAATTCTGGCTCGGTCTTTTAATGTTTTAAGAGTTTTTTCCAGATTTTCAGCCTCTTTATCTGTTTCTATATCTCCCGGAACAACTTTTGCAACTTTTTCTTCTATTAAATGAATCGTTTCTTCATTATCAAAATTTTCATCAAGGCGACATCTAGTTTCATAAACAACTTTTTGGAAAGTCAGCGTTTTTTCTTGTTTTACAAGCTTTTTGTACAATTCACCGATTCCCGGAATCAAAATATTCAATCCGGTTCGTCCGGTAGCACGGTAATTTAATAATTTATTACGCAACCCCAAATCCAGAAGTTTCTTTTTCCAAATGTCAATCTGTTCCATCTGCCTATCCTGTAATCACTACTTTTTATTTTTATCTCAATCGAATACTACTTCAGCACGACTTTCTCCGGTAATCGGAGATACTTTTTTTAATTTCACATTTACATAACTTCCGATTTTCAAATTTGTTGCACCGAACACCGGAATTCTTACGCACAAATCATCGATTTCTCCCAAGAAACCGCCGGTAATTTTTTTCGTAATCAAAACTTTATACTTTTTATCCATATTTTGTTCCAAATAACGCAACATCCAGAAATTTTTACTTTCACGTTCACACAATGCTGCATTGGCTGCCTTTGCCGTAATAGTCGCCAAAATAACTTTAATTTCATCTTCATCCGGCATTAGTTCTTTTTTCCCGGTTATCAAACCTTTAAGTAATCGGTGTTCGGTAATATCGAGATAACGGCGTATAGGTGAAGTCGCTTGTGTATAATACGAAAGTCCCATTGTAAAATGAGGCCCCGCAGTTGTACCGGTAACTGATTTTTTCATTGTAATAAGAAATTGAATCAATTCATAACGAGAAAAATCTCTGTGTTTGTCATAATCTACGGTAGGATTACCCTCCAGTAATGCATCGGGAGAACTTTGTGAAATAAAAATTGACGGTACATTATGCAAAATCATCGTTTCTGCCGTAAGTTTATTGAACATTATCATCATTTCACGCACTATAATGTGCGATGCGGAATTACTGTAAAGCAAGTCTAAATCGATTCTCCCGTCATCTTTGATAATCAAATGAATGTCCGGTCTTTCGATAAGGTACGCCCCGTTATCTACACGCTTAGTTTCACACTTCAACGCAAATTTTTGGAAATGTTGCATTGCTTCCAGCCAATCGAAATTTTCCGTATTTTCTCCGTTCAACGCCTTATCAGCTTCGTTATAAGTCAGTCGGTGACGAACTTTTATCCACACAAAACAAAAACGTGTCGACTTTACATTGTAGTCTTTATCCGTACAAATCTCCAAAGTCACCGACGGACGTTTTTCACCTGCTGTCAAATTAAAATGCGACTGTATCACTTCCGGCGGAAACATATTTACTCGCTCTGTAGACATATACACACTCGTTCCCCGAGTAAAAGCTTCCTTGTCCAACACACTGCCGCGACGAATAAACGCATCCGGGTCAGCAATATGAACATAAAATTTATAACCGTCATCACAAGATTTCCAGCTCAATCCGTCATCAATATCTTTTGTTTGCTCGCTGTCTATGGTAAAAACATTCAAATCTTGCATATCTTCACGTTCTATTTCATCACTCACCGGAAGCGGCAGAGAATCTTCAGGTAACACAGGATATGCAGTTTTTAAATTATTGCGGCGTTTTACAAGCTCGTCGTCATTACACAAAACACCCAGATGAAACAGCAATCGGTAACTCCAAGCACTTTTATCCATATTGCAAACAATGCCGCATTTTTCACAAATCTCATCTATACGTTTAAAACTTTCATTTTTTTTAGAATATTCATCTCCGTGAATCAATAAATCTTTTAACGGTAAAAGTATGCGTACGGCTTCCGTAGGCGGTTCATTGCATGCCGGTACAAATTCCAGCGGAGAGGTAAAAATTCCTTTGTCGACATTTGCACGAATCCATTCCCATGCAGAATCAATCGCAGCCTTACGGGCGTTTTCTTCTTCTTCCTTTTTACGCTTTTCTTCTGCTAAAGTCGCAATCTCGTCGGCTGTTCGCAAAAACACACGATTACCTTGGATATAAAAACGGATTTCATCACAGGCTGCTGTGAATACAAGAGAAAATATTTGTTCCAGCGTAAAATTTTCCGAAAAATAAAGTTCCGCCAACTCCTCAAAGGTAAAAGAAGCAGCCATTGTATTTAACAAGTCGTACAATTCTTCACTGTCTACAGATTTTACAGCAACTTGATAATAAGAAAGTTTGTGTTCGACATCTTTTAAACTTCGATAAATTACCTGATTTTTTTGTATTACAACTTTCTTGCCGTCTGTTGTTTCCACAGTAATTTTATTGCCTTTTTCATTATTTATCATTGCTAATTTGCATTCTTTATCTTTATATAAAACAAGTTCATTCATTATAATTTTCCTCCGTTTACAATTTTAATAATAGAGAATTCTTTTTTAAATATTTTTAAATTAAATCGCTTCTTGTAACTGTTTTTACTAAAAATTGCAACAAGCCCCATCTTGCCTTATTCGCATCTTGACTTTTCATATAATTTTCTGTATACAAACTCATTTTTTAATACATGCAGGTATGAATCCTTTCATTTTACCTGTTATTCACAATCATTCAAAAAATAACAACGGAGATTCGCAAAAAAATGGAACAAGACAAGATTCGTAATATTGCTATTATTGCCCATGTTGACCACGGCAAAACTACAATGGTAGATCAATTATTTAAACAAAGCGGAAGCTTTCGCTCAAATCAAGTCGTAGAAGACAGAATGATGGACTCTATGGATTTGGAACGAGAACGTGGTATTACAATCTCGTCTAAAAACGGTGCTTTTCGTTATAACGGTTATCATGTTAATATCATCGATACTCCGGGACACGCTGATTTTTCCGGTCAGGTAGAACGTGTATTAAATATGGTTGACGGTGCTGTTTTATTGGTAGATGCAGCCGAAGGACCTATGCCGCAAACATATTATGTATTAAAGAAAGCATTGCATTTACAATTGCCTATTATTGTTTGTATTAATAAAATCGACAAAAAAGACGCCAGACCGGATTGGGTAGTAGATAAAGTTCTTGAATTATTTATCAAGCTTAATGCTCCGGATGAATTGTTGGAATTCCCTGTAGTTTACTCTTCTGCACGTGAAGGCTGGGCCACAAAAGACCCTAAAGTAAAAACTGACAATTTGAATGCATTATATGAAACTATAGTCGAATATATTCCGGCTCCTACAGGTGACGCAAACGGTCCTATTCAGTTCTTGGTAAGCACATTGAGCAACTCACCTTTCTTGGGACGCCTTGCTGTAGGAAAACTACGCAGCGGTACAATGAAAGTAAACGGGCCGGTAGTAGTAGCTACACCGGAAAAAACAGGTACGCCTGTGAGAATTTCTAAGATTTATCAATATGAAACAAACAAAATGGTAGAAGCCGAAAGTGCATCTGCCGGTGACATCGTAGCAATTGCGGGAATAGAAGACATTACAATCGGTGAAACAGTCACATCTGTCGAAAATCCGCAGCCGTTGCCTTTTATCGATTTAGACCAGCCGACAATTTCTATGAACTTTATTCCGAACGACTCTCCTTTTGCCGGACAAGACGGAAAGTTTGTTACAAGCCGTCATTTGCGTGACAGATTATTTAAAGAAACTCTCAATGACGTAGCTTTAAAAGTTGAAGAATTGACAACTGCTGTCGGTTATAAGGTTTCCGGACGTGGAGAACTTCACTTGTCTATTTTGATAGAAACTATGCGTCGTGAAGGATACGAATTCCAAGTTACACGTCCCGAAGTTATTATGAAAGAAATTGACGGCGTTCTTATGGAACCATACGAAGAATTGACAGTTGACGTAAGTGAAGAATCTTCCGGCGGTGTAATCAAACGTCTTAATGAAAGAAAAGGAATTCTTTTGGAAATGGATCAAGAAGGCGACATGATGAGAATCGTTTACAAGATTCCTACACGTGGCTTGTTGGGATTCCGTTCTGAGTTTATGACTGAAACACGAGGAATGGGAGTAATGAACTATGTTTTCATGGAATACGACAAGTTCTGCGGCGAAATTAAAAATCGTCAAAACGGAGCTATGATTTCTACAGAAACTTGTACTACCGTAGCATACGCATTGTTCAACTTACAAAGCCGCGGACGTTTCTTTATGGGACCGCAAGAAAAAGTTTATGAAGGTCAAATAATAGGTGAAAATTCTCGTGAAAACGATTTGAATGTTAATCCGGGAAAAGGAAAAAAACTTACAAACTTACGTGCTTCCGGCAGTGACGAAAATGTTATTCTTACTCCATACACACGATTGAGTTTGGAAAATTGTATTGAGTTTATCAACGACGATGAGCTTGTAGAAATTACACCGAAATCTATCAGATTAAGAAAACGTTTCTTGACAGAAGTCGACAGACGACGCTCATTGAGACAAAACTAATTGTTTGAATAATATTAGAGCCTACTGTTTTACAGTAGGCTTTTTTTAATCATAAATCTTGAAATAACTCCACTTCTACAAGCTCACGGAACAATAATTTTCTTCACCATGTCAAACTTTTCTCCGGTTGAGTCAGCAAATTTAAATTAGGCTAAAACACCGTTTAAACAGTGTTTTACAAGGCAAAATAAAAAAACTTCAACTTTTTTCGCCAAACTTGTAAGCATTTATGAAAAAAAAGTTCTTTATATATAATGGAGAAATAATTGTTTTTGCACTGCAAAAGCAAATTATTGTTTCCTAATTTATATTTAGTAGGAAAAAATATGACACAAGAAAAAACAAATCGTAATTACAAGGATTCGGTCTTCGTCGACCTGTTTACACTCGGTATTTAACTACGTTAAATACTCCGTTCGCATATTTCATATGCTCACCGTTATTCGCACACGACATTACAGCGAAAGAAAACTTCATTTCACTTTACAACGCTTTGCACGGCACGAATCTTGACGCAAAGACAACGGATGTTCAGCCGGTTATGCTGGAGCGTGTACTTTACATGAAGTATTACAACGATATTGCCATGCTCATTGACGGTAAGATTGTGATTCTGATTGAACATCAATCGACTATTAATAAGAATATGCCGTTTCGGTTTCTGGAATACATCGCGAGGATTTACGAGAAGATAACCACAAAAGACGAAAAGTTCGGACGTAAGCTGGTGAAGTTGCCTATTCCGGAATTTTACGTTTTTTA